>DATNKY010000551.1:0-9933 GCA_035603155.1 Solirubrobacteraceae bacterium | reverse complement strand
GCGAAGAGTGCCCAAGCGCCAGCTGATCGTGAACGCGCAGCCGCCTGCTGCGGCGATCGCGTTTGGCGCGAAGATTGAGAGACTTCGGGCATGGTCACCCGTCGTTTGGTTCGCTCCTCGTCACCCGCGCTTGCGGGGCTCGAGTGGCCGGTGTTCGAGGCGTCCGGCGCAAGCGACCGCCCCCGGGCGTGCCTGCTTGCAGGAGTGCACGGATGCGAGTACTCGTCGATCGCCGCGGTGGTGGCGTTCATGCGTGCGCTCGACGTCTCAGAGTTGCTCGGGTCGATCGTCGCGGTGCCGATCGTGTCGCCGACCTCGTTTTGGGCGCGTTCGCCGTTCGTGGTGCCGGAGGACGGACGCAACCTCAACCGCGCGTTCCCGGGAGACCCGAATGGGTCGTTCACCGACGTCGTTGCCCATCACGTGTTCTCGGAGTTCGTGACCGGCAGCGACGTTCTGATTGACCTGCACGGTGGCGACATGGTCGAGGCGCTCGAGCCGTTCGCGCTCTACGACGACTCTGGGGTGCGCCAGCGTTCAGAACGGCTGGCTCGAGCATTCGGCTTGCGCTATGTCGTGTGTGACACGACTGACACGCTCGGCGGGACGACAAGCGCGGCCGCCGCCGCGGCCGGAATCGCCAGCTTCATCGCCGAGGCGGGGGGTCGCGGGCTGCTCGAGCGCACCGAGGTCGAGCGTCACGGTCGGGGACTGCGCAGCGCGCTGCGGGCGGCGGACGTGCTCGACGGCGAGCCGGACCCGCCTCTGCAAGGCCAGCAGCTGGTCGAGCGCTTTCTGTGGCTGCGCACGACTGCCGGCGGCTGGTGGCAGCCGGCTGTCGAGGTCGGGGAGATCGTCGCGGCCGGCGAGCGCCTCGGTACCGTGCTCGACGGATTCGGCGAAGTGATCGACACGATCACCGCCCCCGAGACCGGCGTGCCGCTCTTTCTCACCTCGAGCCCGGCCGTCCAGCCCGGCGGCTTGCTGCTCGGGCTCGGAGCCGGCCTGCGCGAGTTCTAGCCGCCAGCCGCGGCTCCACCGCGCGATCGCGCGGTAACCCTCGCGGTGCGAGGGTGCCAGGGTCAAATCAACGCCGCCAGATACAGTTGCCCTCGTGATCGCGAGATGAAGGGTGCAGAACGGTCGCTGACGGTCTTTTGGCATCCTGACGTGCTGCTGCACGACACCGGTGAGGGAGTCTTTGAGGCACCGCCGTCGTCGCTGATCGGCTCCAGCGAGGCCCATCCCGAGTCAGCGCCCCGGATCCTGAATATGAAGTCGATCCTGGACCGGGGGCCGTTGGCGTCAGCGCTCGAGTGGGCGCCGGTGCCGTTGCACGGCGAGGATGAATTGGAGCTGGTTCACACGGCCGCCTATCTCGATGACGTGCGCCGCTCAGCGGCAGCCGGAGGACGGCGGTTCACCGCCACTACGGTTCTTGGACCCAGGTCCTGGCCCGCCCTTGTCGCGGCCGCGAGCGCGGCGATGGAGGCTGCGAGGGCAGCGTCAGTCCAGCCGGGCGTCCCAGCGTATGCGCTCGTACGACCGCCAGGTCACCACGCGCAGCCTGAACGCGCCGACGGTTACTGTTTTCTGAACAACGCTGCGTTGGCCGCCGAGACGGCCTTGCGCGCCGGGGCGGAGCGGGTCGCGATTGTCGACATCGATGTCCACCACGGAAACGGGACGCAGGAGTGCTTCTGGAGCCGGCCGGACGTACTGACGATCTCGTTGCACATGCCCCACGGTTCGTGGGGCCCGTCTCACCCGCAGACCGGCGCTGTGTCTGAGCTCGGTGTCGGAGCGGGTGAAGGCTTTAACCTCAACCTACCCCTGCCTTACGGCACCGGCGATGCCGGGTATGGACGGGCGATGCGCGAGGTTGTGGCGCCCCTCGTGACGCGTTACGAACCCGATGTTCTGATTGGGGCGATCGGACAGGACGCGAGCCAGTTTGATCCCAACGGCCGCCAGACGTTGAGCATGGATGGGTTTCGCAAGATCGGCGAGCTGCTCCGGTCGCTTGCCGATCGCTGCTCGGCCGGGCGGCTGGCGCTGGTGCAGGAGGGTGGCTACGCCGTCACTTACGCCGCGTTCTGCCTGCACGCGACCTTGGCCGGCGCACTCGGCGTACCCACCGGAATCGACGACCCACTGGCCTATCTTCCCGACGATGGCGGCGGGGTATCGGCGGTGCTGGCGCAGGCCGCGGATGCGCTCAAGCCCCACTGGCCGCGAGCCTTCTCGGCGAACACGTGACACTGAGACCTCCGGAAAGGAACCCGTATGGACCCACAGGAACTTGTCGCCTTCGTGGACAAGCAGGCCGCGCAGATCGCGTCTCGCTCGCAGGATCTGGCGTTTGCTCCTGAGGAGTATGCGGACCGGTTGCGGCGGCTCCAGTCGGCCATGGAGGAGGCGAAGATTGACACGATGATCGTGAGTGCCCCCGACGCGATGTGCTGGCTTCACGGCTATCAGGCGCGCTGGTACAAGAGCCATTCGACGACCGCCTGGCCGCCATTTCACTGCACAGCGGTGCACATCGGTGATCAGCGACTCCTCCACTTCGACATGGAGCGCCACCGCGTCCTGATTGCGCGCACTTCCGTTGCAACGGACCTACGGCTTAGTTCCGCAGGCACACTCGAGGAGTGGCTTGGCTTCTTTCTCGGCGAGCTGCAGGCCGAAGGGTGGCTCGGCGGCTCGATCGGGATCGAGAAATGGAGCTCGGTACCCAATCGCGCCACGAGCGAGATCATCGAGGCCGCCTTGCAAGACCGGGGATGCACGGTCGTCGACGGCACTCTCGTTACCCGACGCCCCAGGCGGCTGAAGTCTCCCGCAGAGCTCGACCTTCTGCGGCACGCCGCCGAGGTGTGTGACGCCGGTCTGCGAGCCCTTCAGCACGCTCTGACGCCCGGCCTCAGTGAACTCGAGGCGTGGGAGGCGATGATGCATGCAATGATCGCCGCGGGGGGAGAGCCTGCGGCACTTCAGGAGAACGTTTGGGCGGGGACAAGCCCCCTGATCCACGCGCTCAGCTCACGGCGACAGTTCGCGGCCGGCGAGATCGTCTGTGCCGACCCGTGCGGCGTCGTGCACCGGTATCACGCGAACGCCGCTCGCACCCTGTCAATCGGCGAACCGGAGCCGGCGGCAGTCGAGCTGATGGACGTCCTCGCCCAGGGCGCGAAGCTGTTCGAGGAGTCCGTTGCTCCCGGCGTAGCCGTCGCCGACGTGCAGCGAACCCTTAGGGCCTACTACCAGGACTCCGGAGTATGGGAACGTCGCGGCTGGCTGGGTGGCTACGAGTTCGGAGCCGCGCTTCCGCCTGACTGGGTCGGCGAATGGATGTTCTCGGTCGATGACGCGGACTCCGACGACGTCTTCGAGGAGGGTCTCGTCACCAACTACGAGAGCGTTGTGGGTCTCGTGTTGATCGACACGTTCATCGTCGGGGCCGGTGGTGCCGAGCGGCTCAGCTCGGTTCCGCGTGAGATCCTCGTGGCCGCGAGTTAAGAAAGCGTTAGACGGGTGGCCCCCGGCGGCCGCCGCGCGCTGTGTCAGCCGGTTTGGTCCTCACCGACGTCCACCGCGCTTGCGCCCCCGACCGGGGGTTTATCTGCCCACTCCCTCAGCGGCCCGATCAGACCACGCACCGACCGAGGCTGAACGCATACGCGGGAGCGTGGTGTATCGTGCGAGCGCCACGGACCGGAGGAGAGCGGGTGAGATGGCAGCGCTGAACGATGATGATCGCCTTCTGCTCGAGGGCACGTACTGGTGGGGTCCGGCGACGCTGTTTCGTTGCGAGCTCGAGGCCGACCCGGAGGCGTGCGATCTGGCCCTCGTCGGAGTACCTCACAGCTCGGGGAACGGGTCCACGGAGCGCGATCAGCACCTAGGGCCGCGGGCGGTTCGAAATGTCTCCGCGCTGCAGCGGCGAATGCATGGCGAATTTGGCTTCTCGCCATGGGAGGCATGTCGCATTCGGGACCTTGGCGATGTGCCGCTCCCGGAAGCCAATAACAACGAGAAGTGCATCGAACGGATCGCGCAGTTCTTCGAGCGCCTGGGTGTCGCGGGGACACGAGCCGTCAGCATCGGCGGTGATCATTCGATCACCGGCGGGATCCTCCGGGGACTGGCCAGCGAAAATTCAGCTCTGACCGGTGGCGATTCGGTCGCGCTCGTCCATCTCGATGCGCACATCGACGCCTACGAGTCGCTTGCGCATTGGTTCGGCGCTCGCGACAGCGCTGCTCACTGGGCGTCGTACCTCGTCCGCGAGGGTCGGGTCGATGCCACGGCGAGCGTTCAGATCGGCATGCGCGGCAATCCTCGCACCCCGACCTGGCTCGATCCAAGTTATGAGCTTGGCTACGAGGTTGTCCCGATGAGCCGCTACCGGGAGATTGGACCGGAGGGTTGCGTGGATCTGATCCGCTCGCGGGTTGGAGACCGGCCGACCTACATCACATTTGATCTCGACAGTCTCGACGCGACCGTCGCGCCGGCTGCCGCGAACCTCGAACCGGCCTATACAGGGTGGACCGTGGACGAGGCGTTCGGTCTGCTTCGTGGGCTGCGCGATCTCAACGTGATCGGTGGAGATGTCGTCTGCCTAGTCCCGACCAAGGACAATCCCAACGGCATAACTGCCATGGTCGCCGCCGCGGCGATGTTCGAGATCCTGTCACTCGCCGTAGATTCGGCCGCAAATGGTAACGCTCAACCGGGCCACGTAACGTCGGCGCGCGACGAGACCACCTGAGTGACGTAGACAACGCATTTGACACTCGTATAGGGAGTTGACGCCATGAGCCTGATGTCGCGCCGTACTTTGTTGGAGAACAGCGCCAAGGGTGGACTTGCCCTGAGCGCTACGGGTCTGATCGCCGCCTGCGGCTCGTCGTCGTCGTCCTCCTCAAAGAGCTCGTCAGCATCGAGCAGCGGGGCTAGCGGCACGCCCAAGCACGGCGGCACGATTCACGCAGGGGTGACCGGCGGGTCGAGCTCGGACACAGCGGATCCCAACCTTCTGGTCAACAACACCGATTACGCCCGGGCGCAGAATCTCTACGACGCACTGGTGTGGCTCACGCCGGGTGCTCAGCCCTACTTCAGGCTCGCCCAGGAGATGACTCCCAACAAAGACGCGACGGTATGGACGATTCGCCTACGCAAAGGAGTGACCTTCACCAACGGGAAGGAGTGCACCGCCGACGATCTCATCTTCTCGATCAACCGCGTCGTCAACCCCAAGGCTCCGGGCGTGGCAGCCAACGCGCTGAAAGGGATCAACGCGGGCGGGATGAAGAAGCTCGATCGCTACACGGTCTCGGTCCCGTTCGCCGCACCGTACTCGACTTTCGTGCAGACGCTTGCGAACAGCACCACGGTGTTCATCGTCCCGGTGGGGTTTGATCCCAAGAAGCCGATCGGCACCGGTCCGTTCAAGCTGGCCAGCTTCACTCCCGGCCAGCAGACTGTCTTCGCGCGGAACGAGAACTACTGGGATTCCCCGCTGCCGTACCTCGACCAGGTGATCATGACCGATTACTCGGACGAGACCAGTCAGGTCAATGCGCTGCTGGGTGGCCAGGTTGACGTCGTCAACCTCCTTTCCCAGGACACGATCGGAACCGTGACCGGGTCGGGCAAAAAGGTTGTCATAGCTCCGGGCGGCGGGTGGAACCCGTTCACGATGCGCGTCGACAGTCCGCCGTTCAACGACGTCCGCGTCAGGCAGGCGTTCCGCCTGGCGGTCGATCGTCCGAAGACGCTGGAGACGGTGTTCGGCGGGCATGGCACGATCGGAAACGACATCTTCGCGATCTGGGCGCCCGAGTATGACCACAGCATTCCGCAGCGCGCGTATGACCCCGAGCAGGCAAAGTCGCTGCTCAAGCAGGCCGGCCACTCCAGCCTGTCGATCGAGCTGGTCACCGGCGACATCGCCCAGGGTGTGATCAACATGGCGCAGGTCTATGCCCAGCAGGCCGCCGCCGCCGGGATCAACGCGAAGCTGCGCCAGGTGACCGTCACGGACTTCTACGGCCCCAACTACCTCAAGTGGGTCTTCGCTCAGGACTTCTGGTACTACCAGCCGTACTTCGCGCAGGTCAACCAGGCCACGCTGCCGGGTTCGCCATACAACGAGACACACTTCAACAATCCGCGCTACAAGAGTCTGTACGCGCAGGCCTTGGCGACGCTCGACGTGAGCAAGCGGACCGAGATCGCCCACGAGATGCAGATGATCGACTACAACGAGGGCGGCTACATCATTCCCTTCTTCCCGGCTGTGATCGACGGCTACGCTCCAAACGTCAACGGAATCGTCAAGTCAAAGCTGGGTGCGTCGTTCAACAGCTGGGACTTCGAGCACATGTGGCTCTCGTGATGCCGGGCCGCAGCATTTAGGCGCTGACGCCGTCGGTACGCAGGCCCTCTATGCCGGGTCGCGGCGCAGTGGCTGGCACATGCAATGCACGCCGCCGCCGGCCAGTTGGAACTGGCTGATGTCCGGTTCGTAGACAGTGAACCCGAGCGCACGCAGCTTGCTGTTCAGCTCTGGTGCCGCAGTCGTGGAGAGGACGCGGTCACCACCAAGCGCAACGACGTTGCAGCCGAGCGCCATCGTCTCGCGGAAGCCAACCGGAACGATCTCGATCTTGCGATCCTTGAGCCAGCCGACTACCTCTGGGGCGGTAGTGTCGAGACATACCGCGCACAGCTTTTCGGCCAGCATGCACACCATCAGGTCGATGTGGACGTAGTACTCGTCGATCGGCGCGTACAGGACCTCGATCCCCTCGTCCTGCATCCAGCCTCCGACTTGACGAGCGCTGACCTCCTCGCCGCGCAACCCGGTGTAGCCGATGATCACGGATCCGGGCTCGATCATGTTGAAGTCCCCGCCCTCGAAGTTGCCGGCGCTGACAAGGTCGTAGACCGGGATGTCGTGCTCGAGATAGAAACGCAGCACGTTGGCGTACTCGCCTCTTCGGCGGGGACTGGCGAGTTGCGTGACGACCCCGCCGAACGGCGTCATGAAGTTGGAGTCACGCGCGTAGACCGCATAGGGCAATTCGTCGGGCGCATCCAGGAAGTGGACGCTCACCCCCGCCTCGCGATACGCGTCAACCATCTCGGCGTGCTGGCGCAGCGCGAGCTCTCGGTCAAAGCGATAGCCCCGCCGGAGAGTCTCGCGCACGAGCGCGCTGTACTGCGCGTTCTCCTCTCCGAGCCAGCGAAAGGAGTCCGGGCCACCCAAGAGGACATCGCGCAGCAGGCCGTATTCGGAATCGATGCCCCACCGTTCAGACCTCGGCGAGCCGCCACCCCGCTCGCGCGCGTGCAACGCTGGCGTTTGCGATGCGACCTGATTCACGTGCTCTCCTTCCGCTTTGCTCCGAGTGTGCGCCGACATCGTAACCCGCCGATCCAAGCCCGACGCGGGAATCGGGCGGAACCTCTGCGATCCCGGCTACGGTATCGGCTGCGATGAACCTCTATCCCGGCACGCCGTATGACTACAGCGCGGCAGCACAAGGGCTCGTCTTCACCGCAGGAGCATGCCCGCTTGACGAGCAGGGGACGGTTGTGGCGCCGGGCGACTTCGAGGCCCAGGCGCTCCGCGCGGTCGAGAACTTACTCGTCGCGCTGGCGCAGCACGCGGTTGGGCCGGAGTCGCTGTTGAAGACCACGATCTTCGTGGTCGCGCGTGAGCGGTCTGACCTCGTCAGGGTTTGGGAAGTCGTCTCTGCACGTCTCGGTCGAGCGCCGAGCACTCTCCTGGGCGTTTCGCTTCTCGGGTACCCGGACCAGCTCGTCGAGATCGAAGCAATCGCGACGATCGCGCGCTAATCCACACTCACCGGAAGGCCTGCATTCCGGTGAGCGCTCCGCCGACGACGAGCGCATGGACGTCCGCCGTCCCCTCGTACGTGACGACGGACTCGAGGTTGTTCATGTGCCTGATGACCGGATACTCGAGCGTGATCCCGTTGGCGCCCAGGACCTGCCGTGCGGTCCGGGCGACGTCGAGCGCTGCGTTGACGTTCGCGAGCTTGCCCATGCTCACCTGCTCGGGATGAAGCTGCCCGGCGTCTTTCATGCGGCCGAGATGGAGCGCGAGCAGAGTCGCGCGGTTGACCTCGAGTGACATGTGGGCGAGCTTGGTCTGCTGGATCTGCGTGGCCCCGATCGGATGCCCGAAGGCGACCCGCTCCTTGGCGTAGTCGAGCGCTGAGCTGAAGCATGCCCGGGCGGCGCCGGCGGCTCCCCAGACGATGCCGTAGCGCGCCTCGTTGAGGCATGACAGCGGTCCGCGGAGCGATGTCGCGGCGGGCAGCATGGCGTCCGCCGGGAGCCGCACGTCGTCGAGCAGCAGCTCGGACGTGACCGAAGCGCGCAACGACAGCTTGCGGTGGATGTCCTGGGTCGTGAAGCCGGGGCTGTCGCGCGGGACGAGGAATCCGCGGACGCCCTCGTCCGTCCGTGCCCAGACGACCGCCACATCGGCTACCGACCCGTTGGTGATCCACATCTTCTGCCCGTGCAGGATCCAGTCATCGCCGTCCCGGCGCGCGCGGGTCCGCATCGCGCCCGGATCGGACCCGGCGTCGGGCTCGGTGAGGCCGAAGCATCCGAGCGTCTCCCCGGCGGCCATCGCGGGGAGCCAGTGTTGTTTTTGCTCCTCGGAGCCCCAGCGATGTATCGCGAACATCGCGAGCGAGCCCTGCACCGACACGAGGCTGCGGATGCCGCTATCGCCGGCCTCGAGCTCCATGCAGGTGAGGCCGTACGCGGTCGCGCTCGCTCCCGCGCACCCATAGCCCTCGAGGTGCATCCCGAACAACCCGAGCTTGCCGAGCTCGTGCGCGAGCTCCCGTGGCAGCCTGGCCTCTTCGAACCACTCGCCGACGTACGGAAGCACACGGTCGTTGACGAACGCCCGGACGGTGTCGCGGATGTCGCGCTCCTCATCCGAGAGCAGATCGTCGATTGCGAGGAAGTCCAGTGGCCGGAGCTCCCGCGCCGGTGAGGCAGCGACAGACATAAGTCATTTCTCCTTGTGACGAAACTGCGGGCGATCGTACTGGCCGCGGCCTCATCCCGCTGACGCTGGCATGATGCTGCCCGCATGCCCGCCGTGCTTGACCACGCCGCCGACCGTGTCCTGGAGCAGGGGATGGGACTGGACGAGAGCTCCGTGGTCGAGGTGCTGCTGCTCGACGACGAGCACCTCGAACAGGCGCTCGCGCTCGCGCACGAAGTGCGCCTGCGCTGGTGCGGGCCCGAGGTCGAGATCGAGGGGATCGTCAGTGCGAAGACCGGAGGCTGCCCTGAGGACTGCCACTTCTGCTCGCAGTCAGGCCGCTTTGAGAGCAGCAACGTTGGGAGACGCTCGAACTCGTCCGCGATCACGGCATGGAGGTCTGCTGCGGTGCGATCCTCGGGATGGGCGAGTCGATCGAGCAGCGCGCGGAGCTCGCGGTCCAACTGGCCGAGCCCGATCCACACGAGGTGCCGCTGAACTTCCTCGATCCGCGGCCCGGAACTCCGTTCGCCGAGCTGGAGCCGCCCGCTTGACCTGGAGATGCTCGACGAGCTCTCGATGCCGGTCAAAGGGCTCGCATAACTGCCGTGACGGGCGCCGTCTACTGTGACGGCTGCGGACAGCTGCTCGCCCTGGCCGACCACCGCCGGTGCCTCGCGGGACGAGCGGCGACCGATCCTCTGAGGTTCTGCTCGAGCTGTGGGCGAAAGCTGGTCGTGCAGGTACTGCCCGTTGGCTGGACTGCGCGATGTGTGCGCTGCGGTCCGGTGACGTCGTAGAGGCATCGCGCCGCTCGTCTTTGCAGAACCTGTAGATCCCGGAGCGCCGCCTGCACGTTTCCTTCACACGTACGTGCCCACAAT
>DATNKY010000158.1:0-5589 GCA_035603155.1 Solirubrobacteraceae bacterium | reverse complement strand
GCCTTGCGAAGGTGGTAGTCGACGGTGCTGGGGCTGATGAACAGCTGCGCCGCGATCTCTTGATTGGTGGCGCCGTCGGCTGCGAGGCGGGAGATCTGTGCTTCCTGGGGGGTCAGGTCGTCGCGCGTGTCGACATTCCGTTTCCGCGGGTGCTCGCCGGTCGCCTCGAGCTCGACCCGGGCGCGCTCGGCGAACGCCTCCATGCCGAACTCCGTGAACAGCTTGTGGGCGGTACGTAGCTGCTCGCGGGCGTCGAGCCGGCGGCGCTCGCGGCGCAGCCATTCGCCGTAGAGGAGGTGCGCGCGGGCGAGCTCCACCCGGACGCGGGTCCGGGCGAGCCGCTCAATCGCCTCGCGATAGAGCGCCTCGGCGGCCTCCCCATCGCCCAGCAACCCCCTTGAGCGGGCCTCGACGCCGAGCGCCCAGTCCGTTCCACTGGCCGTGGTTGTGTGCGAAAGCCGGCCGAGGGCATCGGCCGCGAGCTCGGGCTTGTCGCTCCGGACGGCCGCCTCGACCTGCTCACTCAGCGCCCAGCGCGAGGTCGCCAACTCAAGTGGGTACTCCAGGGCCTGTCGGGCGGCATCCAACGCGAGCTGATAGCGGCCGAGGCCGTTGTAGAGGACCGCGGTCGCGTAGTGGCCGGCTCCGATCCTCCGCCCTTCGCCTCGGGAGGCTGCGTCCCGATCGCTGGCTTGGATCAGCTGCAACGCTTCCGTTTGTCGGCCGCGCCAGCCGGCGAGATTCAGACTGCTGATCGACACGTCCGGGTTTGCGATCGCGAGGCTGACTCCCTTCGCCTCTTCTACCAGCGCCTGTGCAGCGGCGAACTCGCCGGCGTACGCATGAGACCCCGCGCAATAGTTGAGGGCCAGAGGGAGCACGGTGAGCGCGCCGGCATCGCGCGCGAGTTGTACGTGACGTTCGGAAAGCACGTACCAGCTTTCGTCGTCCCACAGCTGTATGGCGGTGGTACAAGCGAGCCAGAGCCAGCGAATCGCGTCGTCGTTCGAGAGGCTATTGCCGCGAAAAGCACTCAGTGCGCGCTTCAACATCGGCGTCGCCTCCCGGGGCGGCCCCGTGATCAGCAGGGCTTGGCCATCCAAGAGGAGATCCTGGGCGCGCGCGGGCTGTGGAGACGCTCCCGCCCGCTTCGCCGCTCGCGCGGCCTTCGCCACCTCCACAACACCGACACTCTTCGCCAGACGTCCGGCGTACATCGCGGCAGCGAACGCTTCGGCATAAGTTTCGCGCGCGAGCGCTGGGTCGAACGCCTCGAGTTGCTTTGCGGCCTCGAGCAGCAGCGGCGCGGCGTCGCTGCCACGCCTCAACGCGAACGCGATCTGACCGCGTAGCAGGTCGACGTGGGCGCGCTGGAGCTCGTTCAGCGGTCCGGACTCTGCGATGGCAACCAGTCGGAGTGCGGCGTCGAACCCGCCGGCCTGCTGTTTGGCATGTGCAGCGGCGAGCGCTCGCGTCGCCCTGGCCGGGGGCTCGGGCGTCAGGACGGCCGCTCTTTCCAGGAAGGCGGCGGCTGCGGCCAATCCGCCGCGCGCTTGCGCGCGGCCCGCGGAGCGCTCGAGCTCGGAGGCGACGCCCTCGTCGACGCCGGGCGTCGCTTGCGCGAGATGCCAAGCATGGCGATCGGGGTCGACCGCCGGGTCGGTCGCGTCCGCCAGCGCGCGATGGACAGCCTGCCTGTCCTCCGGTGAGGCGGCGCGATAGACGGCCGAGCGGACCAGCGGGTGACGAAAGGTCACTCGGGCGTCGATCGTGAGCAACCCGTCGGTGTCGGCCGCTGCCGGGACGGCGATTCCGAGCCGCCCGGCGGCCCGCCACAGCAGCACCGGGTCGCCGACCGGCTCCGCCGCCGCGACCAGCAACAGCCGCTGGGTCTCCGCCGGGAGCCCCGCAAGCCTGCGGCGGAAGCTGTCCTCGATCCGTCCCGATAGGCCCGGCGCGTCCGGCAGACCGAACCCGCCCGCCAACTCGGCCGGCGTCAACCCCCGCGGCAACTCCAACAACGCCAACGGGTTGCCGCGCGTCTCGGCGACGATTCGCTCGCGCACCCGCTCATCCAGCGGCACATGTAACACCGAGCCCAACAAGGCGCGTGCATCGCCATCAGGCAGACCCTCGAGCACCAGCCTCGGCAACCCGTCGAGCTCATCACCCTCCTCACGCGTCGAGAACACCAGCGCGACCGAGTCCGCCAACAGCCGCCGCGCGACGAACACGAGCGCCTGCGCCGAGGCGCGATCAAGCCAGTGCGCGTCGTCAACCACGCACAGAACCGGCTGCTCCTCGGCCGCCTCCGAGAACAGGCTCAGCACCGCCAACCCGACCAGAAACCGATCGGGCGCGTCCCCCGCATGCGACCCGAACGCCACGCCGAGCGCGTCCTTCTGAGGAGCGGGAAGCCGGTCCAGACGATCGAGCAGCGGCATGCACAACTGCTGCAAAGCGGCGAACGCGAGCTCCATCTCTGACTCCACACCAACGGCCCGCATCACCCGGAACCCCGACGCCGACCCGATCGCCGACTCCACCAACGCCGTCTTGCCAACCCCCGGCTCGCCGCGCACCACCAATACCCGGCTCTGCCCACCACGCACCGCCTCAAGCAGCCCGCTTAGGACCTCGCGCTCGACGCGCCGGTCGTGCAACACCTCCGCCGGCCCATCGATGACCATGCGACATCGACGATACCGCGCCCGCGGCCCCTCGACACCCCCGGGACCTGCGAGCTCGCGCGGCCGCGGACTACGCGTTTCGTGATTCGAGCGACCCGCAGCGCATCTACGCTCAAGTTCACCCCTCAGGAACATCTCCTGGCAATCGCGTAAGTCCTCGCCCACTCCATCCCACAGGAGAAACCCGTGCACGAAACGGATCTGATCATCGATAGCGGCGAGGCGAACCACGGTGCCTCACCGAGGGTTCCCTCACGGCTCCCATCCACCGTGTCGGTCGCGCTGGCGATAAACGGCCACGCGGTCAACGCGGAAGTCGATACCCGACTTACTCTCATTGACTTTCTTCGTGAGCGAGCGCGCTTGACGGGGACCAAGAAAGGGTGCAACCGCGGCGAATGCGGCACGTGCACCCTCCTCGTCGATGGCCGCCGTGTGAACGCCTGCATGATCCTCATGGCGTCGCTCGAAGGTCGCCGGGTCACGACGATCGAGGGCTTGGCAACTACGGGCGAGCTTCATCCTGTCCAGGAGGCGTTCATCGATCAAGACGCTTTCCAGTGCGGGTTCTGCACCCCTGGGCAGATCATGTCGGCCGTCGGATGCATCAACGAGGGCCACGCGAACGACCCGGCCGAGATACGCGAATGGATGAGCGGCAACCTCTGCCGTTGCTCGGCATACCCCCAAATCGTCGCGGCCGTCCGCCTCGCTGCGCAGGCCCTGTCATGAAACCGTTCGTGTACACCCGAGCGGCTTCGGCGGCCGAGGCCGTGGATGCTGCGGCGCGCCCTGGAGTCGCGATTCTGGCGGGTGGCACCGAGCTCCTGAACTGGATGCGGATCGGTGCCAGCGGACCTCGGGCGGTGGTTGACATCGGCCGTCTGCCGCGCGGCGGAGAGATCCGTTTGGATGGTGATGTCGTGCACATCGGGGCGCTCGCGACGCTCAACGACGTTGCGGCGCACGAGCTCGTGTGCGATCGCTTTCCGGTGCTACGCCAAGCGATCCACAAGTCGGCCTCTGCGCAGCTGCGAAACCTGGCGACTATCGGTGGGAATCCGCTACAGAGCACGCGCTGCCCGTACTTCCGGTCCGAGAGCCCGACGCCGTGCAACAAGCGCCAGCCAGGCTCGGGGTGCGCCGCCCGCCACGGAATCGCCGACAACCACGCGATCTTCGGCTGGACCGATGACTGCGTGGCGGTGCAACCTTCCGATCCGGCTACCGCTCTCGTGGCCCTGGACGCCACCGTCGTCACGGCTGACCAGAACGGTGGCCGGCGACTCGCGATACGTGACTTGCACGCCCTGCCCGCCGACGACCCAACCGTCCACCACCTCCTGCGGCCGGGAGAGATCATCGTCGATATCGAGATCGCCGGCGCTGCCCGTGCCTCGGCCTACGTCAAGGTTCGCGAACGCGAGAGCTATGAATACGCGCTGGTGTCGGCCGCAGTCGCGCTCGACCTCGACGGCGATCTGATCACTCGCGCACGCGTCGCGGTGGGATCGGTAGCGATGAAGCCGTGGCGTCTGCAACCAACCGAACGATCGCTCGCAGGGATGAGAATCGGGTCGGTCGAGATTGGCGAGTCCGTGAACGCAGCGTTCGCCGGAGCACGACCGTTGCCGGACAGCGAATACAAGGTTCCGCTCGCCCAAAACGCGGTCCTGCGAGCGATCGAGGAGGCCGCGAGATCATGACTGGAATCGGCGACGGAATCGCCCGCCTCGACGGCCCCGAGAAGGTGACCGGCCACGCCCAGTACGCGGCGGACTTCTACCTCGAGGGCCAAGCGCACGCCGTGCTAGTCGGAGCCAACGCCCCTTCCGGCAGATTGAAGACGGTCGACACGTCTGGCGCGAAGGACGTGCCCGGTCTGCTCCGAGTGCTTTCCGCCGGCGATTTTCCGGTCCCAGGGGAGCGGTTCGGCCTCCTGCCCGTCCCGCCGCTCGCCACGCGTCATCTGCCACTGCAGGACGAGGTAATCGTCTATCACGGCCAGCCGCTGGCGATGGTCGTGGCTGAGACGCTCGAAGCCGCCGAGGAAGCTGCGGCCGAGGTGCGGGTGGAGATCCAAATGGAGCCTTCGGTCAATCCCGAGCGCGCACAACCCGAGGCGCCGCACCTGGAGGGCTACGCCGCGCTCGGATCGCTGGATCTCAATGTTGGCGATATCGACGGGGCGGTTCAGGACTCGCCCGTCGTCGTGACTGGCACCTACGTTCAACCGTCGCGCCACAACAACCCGATGGAGCCCTCCGCCATTCTCGCCGCGTGGGACGGCGGGCAGCTGACTATCTACGACTCGGTTCAGCATCTGTACGCGGTGCAGACCGCGCTCGCCGCCGTGTTCGACGTCGAGACCACCCAGGTCAGGGTGGTGTCACCGTATACCGGTGGCGGCTTTGGCGCGAAGGCCTACGTCTGGCCGCACGAGATCCTCGCGGCGATGGCCGCTCGCATCCTCGATAAGCCGATCAAGCTCGTGCTGACCCGCGCGCAGATGTACTCGATCGTCGGCTATCAGCCGTGGATGACGCAGGAGGTCACGCTTGCCGCCGAGGCCAGCGGAACTCTGACGGGGATCCGCCATGACGTGACCAACGTCACGGCGAAAACCGACGACTACATCGAATTCGGTTCAGCCACCTCAAGCGCGCTCTATCGCTCCCCCGCGATCAGCACCTCTCAACGTGTTCGCCGCGGCCACGTAAACCTCCCGACCTTCATGCGATCGCCGATCGACGGCCCGGGCACCTGGGCCCTCGGGTCGGCGATGGACGAACTCGCACGAGCCACTGAAACCGATCCCCTCGATCTGCGCCTGCTCAACTACGCTGATCTCGAGCCGGCCAGCGGCAAGCCATGGTCGTCCAAGAGACTGGTGGCAGCG
>DATNKY010000178.1:0-4569 GCA_035603155.1 Solirubrobacteraceae bacterium | reverse complement strand
GCTCCCGATCGACTGCGGGCAGACGATCTCGCAACCGACCGTCGTCGCGCGGATGCTCGAGCTGCTCGAGTTGTCAAGCGACGATCGTGTGCTCGACGTCGGCACCGGGTCGGGCTACCACGCCGCGCTGCTCGCGCTCCTGACAGCGGAGGTGTGGACGATCGAGCGCCATCCACAGCTGAGCGTCCAGGCGCAGACGACGCTCGAGCAGCTCGGCATCCGCAACGTCACCTGCGTCGTCGGTGACGGGACCCGCGGGCTCGCCGATCAGGCTCCGTTCGACGCGATCAACGTCGCCGCCGCTGCGGGACTCGAGGTGCCGCCGGCGCTCCTCGCCCAGCTGGCTGAGGGCGGCAGGCTCGTGGCCCCGGTGGGCCGCCGTCGCCAGCACCTCGTTCGCGTGCGGCGCACCGCGGACGGGCTGCGCCGCGAGCGACTGGACCCGGTCAGGTTCGTGCCGCTCGTACGCGACCGGGACGATCGCTGACCGGTGCGTCCTGCGCCAGCCGCGCGCGCATGACCTCGATCGCGACCGGGTTGTCGTCGATGAGCACGAACCTGCGCCCAAGCTCGCGACACACCGCGCCGAGCGTCCCCGACCCGGCAAACGGGTCAAGACACCACCCTCCCACCCGCGACGACGCGGCCACCAGCCGGCGGACGACTCCCTCAGGCTTCTGGGTCGGGTACCCGGTCTTCTCGCGTCCATTGGTCGGGACGATCGTGTGAAACCAGACGTCGGTCGGCCGTTTGCCGCGGGCTGCCTTCTCGGCGCCGACCAGCCCCGGGGCCATGTAGGGCTCGCGCTCGACGGCGTCAGCGTCGAAATGGTGGCCGCCCGGGGTACGCACGTAGGCCAGGATCGTGTCGTGCTTGGCGGGCCACCGCCGGCGCGGCTTGGCGCCGTAGTCATAGGCCCAGATCAGCTCGTTGAGGAACGCCTCACGACCGAACAGCTCGTCGAGCAGCAACTTGCAGTAGTGCGCCTCGCGGTAGTCGATGTGGAAGTAGAGCGTGCCGTGCGGGGCGAGGAGCTCGCGCGCCCGCTCCAGGCGGGGCTCCAGAAAGGCCAGGTAGTCGGCGAACTCGTCCTCGTAACTGAGTGACTGCAGCAGGCGCGTCCGGTAGCGCCGACCGCCGAACCCGGTACGCGTCGAGCTCGGATCGTGCTCGGCCGCGACCGTGTGGCGCGTCTTCGCACGCCCGGTGTTGAACGGAGGATCCATGTAGATCAGGTCGAACTTTGCCGGCGGGAGACGATCAAGCGCCAGCTGGTTGTCACCAGCGAGCACCAGGTCGTCATCGAGCGCAAAAGCCCCGTCGGCCCGATGAATTTCCATAACTCCGCAACGTATCGCGGGTAGCGGTCAATGGGACCCAGCCGCTAGGATCCCACGTGGTGGTTTCCGACCTCTACACGCGTCTGCGCGCGTCCGCTCACGCCGGAAAGATCACGCGCTACGCGATCGGGTCGGTGATCGCGCTGGTGACGAGCGTCGTCGTGTTCGCGCTCATGTACGTATTGGGCATCAACACGACGATCTGCTCGATCGGCGCATTCATCGCCGGAGCGGTCCCGAACTGGATTCTCAACCGGCGCTGGGCGTGGAAGATCCGCGGCCAGGTCTCGATCATGCGCGAGGTCTTCGGCTACATCCTGATCTCGATCGCCGTCCTGGTGATGTCCTCGGCCGCGACCGGGTGGACGTCGTCAGAGGTCCAGTCGATCCCGGCGCACCACGGGATCCGCGTGATCCTGGTGACTGCCGCTTACGTGGCCGTGCAGGCCTTCTTCTTCGGCATCAAGTACATCGTCTACGAGCACTGGGTGTTCTCGGGGCGCTCTCGCGTCCGGGCCGCCTTGCGGTCGCGCCGCCAGGTGTGGACCGCCGCCCGCGCGAACCGCACCCCGTAGCCGAAGTTTCCGCCCTTCTTGGTCGCGGTCGCGTGTTTGCCGCGGTCGCGCATCGTCGTCGGCACCTCGGCCACGCGATAGCCGTGTAGGGCCGCGCTGATCATCAACTCCGACGCCTGGTACTGCGGCTGCTCGAGCTTCACCGCCGCTGTCACCTCGGAGCGCATCGCGCGCAGTCCGCAGGCTGGATCCGTGATCCGGTGACGGATCAGGACGCTGATCATGGCGCCGAACACGATCACCCCGGCGTGGCGGGTCGAGTCGGTGGTCAGTTCAGCGCCCAGTCTCCGGGAGCCCGACACGAAGTCCGCGGTGCCGTTCTGGATCGGCTCAATCAGCCTCGCGATCTCGTGAGCCTCGTACTGCCCGTCGGCGTCGATCGTCACGATCACCCGAGCTCCGCGCGAACGAGCGAGCCAGTACCCGAGACGCAGCGCCGCCCCCTGGCCGCGGTTGACCTTCACGTCGCAGACGAGCGCGCCGGCGCGCAGGGCCTGCGCTGCGGTCGCATCCTTGGCGCCGTCGACTACGACGATCACCTCGGTTTGGAGCCCGCCGACCTCGGACGGGATCCCGGCGATCACCTCGGCGACCGTCGGCTCCTCGTTGTAGGCCGGGATCACGATCGCCAGCGGCGCGCCCACGCCCGGCGGGTTGGCGGCCAGAAATGCGCGCGCTGCTTCGACCTCGACCGCCTCGAGACGGTCGTACTCGGGCTCCGTGATCACCGGCTCTCGATCCGCGAGCGTCATGGCTGGCCCCCGGCGGCCGTCACCGGCTGTTCCATCTCCGCCGTCGACCACTCCTCCCAGACGCCGACCAGGCCGTCGGAGAGCCTCGGGAACCGGGGTGACCACCCGGCAGCGTGAGCCTTGCTCGGGTCGACGATCACGGCCGGCATCTCGCCCGGCTTGGCCGGCCCGTGGCGGACCGAGAGCTCTGCCCCACTGACGGCGAGCACGGCGTCGACGACCTCGAGCACCGACAGCGAGTTGCCCGAGCCGATCACCATCGGGCCGGCCCACTGGTCGTTCGTCAGTGCAAGACGCATTGCAGCGACGACGTCGGAGACGTGGACGTAGTCGCGTACCTGGGTGCCGTCGCCGTAGATCTCGAACGTGGTACCGAGTCTGATGCAGCGCATCAACCGCGCGACGATGCTGTCCTTGGCCTGCATACCGGGCCCGTAGACGTTGGTCAGGCGGATGCAGGCGCAGCGCAGTCCGTAGACCGCGGTGTAGGCGGACATCAGCATCTCGCTGGCGGCCTTGGTCGAGCCGTACGGCGTCAGCGGGCGCAGGGTCGCGCGCTCGGTGATCTTCGGCTCCTGCATCGGGCCGGTGACGGCGTTGGTCGACGCGAACGCGAGCGAGCTGACGCCTGCGGCACGGCCGGCCTCGAGCACGTTCGCGGTCCCGGCGACATTGGTCTCATACGTCAGCACAGGGTGCTCGACCGACCGCAGGACCGACGTCACCGCGGCCAGGTGGACGATCGACTCAAAGCCGCCGTCGAGCGCGCGGTCCAGCACCTCGCGGTCGGCGATATCGCCGATCACGATGTCGACCGCCGGGTCGGGGTGCGGGTTGAGGTCGACGACGCGCACCTGCGCGCCGTCCGCGGTCAGCTCCGAGACGACCCGCCGGCCGATGAAGCCCGAACCGCCTGTGACCAGCACGCGGCGACCAGCGATCGATTGCCCGCTATGCACCGGTGTCCCCAGCGCGAGCCGATGTCACTTCGCGCGGGCCAGCTCGCTCGATGTACGGGGCAGCTCGCTCGACGTCTCGGCCCACTTGACGGTCGGCCGGATCGCGGCGAGGTCGACGCGATCCCTATAACGCTCGACGACGTCGAACAGGTGGTCGATCAGCGTCGTCGAGAGCAGCGTCGGGTTCAGACCGAGGCCCTCGAGCGCCGTGTGGACGACGTTGTAGTAGTGGTCGTAGATCTCGACGCGCGGGTTCTCGGTGTGCTCGATCGTGACCTCACCCGGGTACTCGTTGGCGACCGTCTCGGCAATCTGGTTGATTGACAGCGTCTCCGTCATCTGGTTGAAGACTCGGAATTCTCCCTGCTCAGCGGGGGTTTCCGAGGCCAGCCGGATGCATTCGACGGTGTCGACGATGTTGATCAGACCGCGCGTCTGCGAGCCGTTGCCGTACACCGTCAGCGGGTGCCCGAGCACTGCCTGGATGACCATCCGGTTGAGCACCGTGCCGAACACGGCGTCGTAGTCAAAGCGCGTCGCGAGGCGGTCGTCGAGCTTGGTCTGCTCGGTGTCCGCGCCGTACACGACGCCCTGGTTGAGGTCGGTCGCGCGCAGGCCCCAGATCCGACAGCCGAACTCGATGTTGTGGCTGTCATGGACCTTGGAACAGTGGTAGAAGGAGCCGGGCTTCTTCGGGTAGATCATCCGATCCTTGCGGCCCTTGTGCTCGATCTCGATCCAGCCCTCTTCGATGTCGATGTTCGGCTGGCCGTATTCGCCCATCGTGCCGAGCTTGACGAGGTGGATGTCGCGGTCGATATCGGCGATCGCGTACATCACGTTGAGGTTGCCGACGACGTTGTTGGTCTGCGTATAGACCGCGTGGGCCTGGGAGATCATCGAGTACGGAGCGGCGCGCTGCTCGGCGAAGTGCACGATCGCC
>DATNKY010000347.1:0-3755 GCA_035603155.1 Solirubrobacteraceae bacterium | reverse complement strand
TCAGGTGTATCGGTTGTCGGGGCCCGAGTCGCTGCGGCCGGAACAACAGGTCCAGGTGCTCGGCGAGGTCCTGGGACGGGATCTGCGCTTTCAGGCCCAGACCGACGAGCAGGCCCGAGCGGAGATGAGCGCCGGCATGCCGGCCGAGTACGTGGACGCATTTTTCAGCTTCTACGTCGACCGCACGCTCGACGAATCCGCTGTGCTGCCCACGGTCGAGGAGATCACGGGCACCGCGCCGAGAACCTTTCGGGAGTGGGCGCGGGCGCACCGCGACGCCTTCAGCTGACCGCTGGCCCGGCAAGCCCACTGTCTCAGGGTCCTGCCGCTGGACTCCAAGCGGCAACCCTCTGCGTGGGGCGAGGTGTTAGGCGGCTTCGGCAACAACCTTCGATAGCCGCCCACGATTACCCAACAACGCGTTGAGCAGCCTGAACTCGTCTCCCCAAACGCGAGAAGTGCGGTCCGTGCTTGGAGGCTCACGCGCCTGGGCGCCAAACGCGCGGATCGGTGGCGGTGGTGATCACGAGATCCGTCCTCGAGTCTTGTCGATCTGCGCAGCAGCGGTAATCAGCCCGATGTGGCTGAACGCCTGCGGGAAGTTGCCCAACAGCTCGCCGTTCGCGGTGTCGATCTCCTCGGCCAGCAGCCCGAGGTCGTTGGCGTAAGCGACCAGCCTGTCGAACAGCCGCTCCGCCCGGTCGATCTCGCCCGCCTCGGCGAGAGCGGACACGAGCCAGAACGAGCAGATCACGAACGTCCCCTCCTCGCCGGTGAGACCGTCGGCATTGAGGCCCTTTTCGTTTCGGTAGCGCAGCACCAACCCGTCGTCGGTCAGGCCGTCGGCGATCGCCTCGATCGTCGACCGCATTCGCTCATCGGTGGCGGGCAGGAAGCCGAGGATCGGCATCAGAAGCTGCGCGGCGTCGAGATCATCTGAGTCGAATGCCTGCGCGTACGCCTGTCGTGCCTCGCTCCAGCCCCGCGTGAGCACAGCTTCGCGGATCTCGTCGCGCTCGACCGTCCAGCGGTCGACCTCGGCGTGCATCCCGAGCTCCGGCGCGAGCGTGATCGCACGGTCGAGCGCCACCCAACACAGCACCTTGCTCGAAAGGTGATGGCGCGGTTCGCCGCGCATCTCCCACATGCCGGCGTCGGTCTCGCGCCACCGGCGCGCCGCTGTGTTCGCGAGATCGGCGACGAACTGCTGGATCTCCGGATGGAGGTCCCCTAGCTGCTCCCGGTACACGTGCAGCGAGTTGAGCAACTCCCCGTAGACGTCGAGCTGGGTCTGGCTCCAGGCACTGTTGCCGACCCGGACCGGGCCGGAGTCGCGCCATCCGCGTAGATGGGGCAGCTCGCGCTCGGTGAGGTCGTGCTCGCCGGCGATCCCGTACATGATCTGTAGCGAGCGCTCGCTGGCGCGTCCCCCGGCCGAGCTGGTCATGAACGACACGAAGTCCCCGGCCTCGTCCGAGCAGGCGCCGATGTACAGCGCATCGAGCGTCAGACTGGCGTCGCGAATCCAGGCGTAGCGGTAGTCCCAGTTGCGTTCCCCACCCGCGGTCTCGGGGAGCGAGGTCGTGGGGGCGGCGACGATCGCGCCAGTGGGCCGGTAGGTGAGACCCTTGAGCACGCGCGCGCTCACACGCACCAGCTCGCGGTGCGGGCCCTTGTAGATGTCGTGCTCGGCCTCCCAGGAGCGCCACGCCTCGACAGTGTCCGCGATCCTCGTCGATATCCCGTCTGGTGAGAACGGCTCGGGGGCGGGTCCCTCGGGCGCAGACCACTGCAGCGCGAAGCCGACCCGGTCGCCCGCCGAGACGTTGAAGGTCGCGACCATCGTCGAATCCTCAATCACGGTGGGGACGCGGGAGCTGACGACGACCTGGTTCGGGCCCCCGAAGGTCCGGCCGCCGTTCTCGATGGCCCGGAAAAGAGGCTTGACCAGCCCGTATTCGGGCCTTGGCGCCAGCTCGAAACTCAGCTCCACAGCACCGAGAATCCCCTCGACAAGGCGCAGGATCAGGTGCGGCGCGCCGAGGCCGAGCTCGTGATGACGCTGGCCCTCGGCGAACGCCATTGCGTCGGTCAGCGTCACCGTGCCGGACTCAGTGGCGAACGTCGTCTCGATCACGAGGGTCCCCGGTAGGTAGCGCCGCTCGCTGCGATACGCACCGGTTGGCTTGATCTGCCAGTGGCCGCCCTCCGGGTCGAGGATCTGCGTGAACACGGCCGGACTGTCGTAGCGGGGCAGGCAGAGCCAGCCAACCGACCCGTCGCGGTCAACCAGCGCGGCCGCGTTGCAGTCGGCCAACAGGCCGTAGTCGGCGATTGGACGAAAGCCCTCGCGTGCGTCGATCATCTGCGCCTCGGGTAAACCCGCCCGCCTCGAACTCGGGGATCTCCGCTGGCGTTCATGGGACCGGTCGCTGCTGCAGCAGGGCGACTAGTCGCGCCAGCGCGTCCGTGGCAGCGGCGAGCGCCTGGACCTGTTCGTCTCCGATCTCGGCGAGATACGTGCCGAGCACCGAACGGGCCCGCACCCGGTAGTCCTCGAGCGCGACGCTCCCGGCCTCGGTCAGGGTGACAAGTACCACGCGTCCGTCGTCGGTCTGACGCTCGCGCCTCACCAGCCCTCGCTGTTCGAGTTGCTTGACGATGCTGGTCATGGTCGGCTGAGCGAGCCCCTCCAGCTCGGCCAGCGCCGTGATCCGCTGCGCCCCGCGGGCCAACGTGCTCAGCAGGCCCGCTTCGGTGCGCGATAGCTCGCCGCCGACTTGGCGGACGAGCAGCCGTGTGAGCAGCGCCGCATTCGACAGCAGCTGCCCTGCGACGACGTCGATCTGTTGGGAGCGGTCCAGAGCTGGCGAAGTCGATGGATTCATATTGACAAACTATATTTGTCTACGATATAACTGTCAATCAAATCTCTCCCGCTGGACCACCCGTCCAGCTCAGAGCTCCGCCCATACGAATCGGAGGAAGGCGTCATGTTTCACAACATCCTGGTCGCGGTTGATGGATCCGTCGACGCAGATGAGGCGTTGGCGCACGCAATCGACCTCGCCGAGAGCGAGCACACCCGGTTGACCTTGATGACGGGCGTCACGGAGGTGCCCTCGACGGCGTACCTGGTCGCCGGGGAGGAGACGGCTCATCTGGTCGAGAACGCTCATGCGCAGGCCGAAGCGATCCTCCGGCACGCACGCGACCTGGTACCCGATGACCTCCCCGTCACGACGATCCTGACCGACAAACCGATCAGGACCGCACTGATCTGCCAGATCAAGGAGGGCTATCACGACCTCGTCGTGATGGGCTCGCGCGGTCGCGGCGCGGTCCGCGCCGCGTTGCTTGGCAGCGCCAGCCACTACGTCCTAAACCACAGCCCCATCCCGGTGCTGATCGTACACGCCGACCGGTCGCCACAGGTCCGAACCCGTAGTACCGCATTGGCGGCGTAACTCGACAGGCTCAGAAGTGAAAGACGCGCCAGCAAGTGCACAGGTAAGGAGAACAGTCAATGCCGTCTGAAGCACACGCCGGCGGCGGGTTCTTCTCCCAGCCCAGGGCGGTCTGGGCCGTGGCGTTCGCCGCCGTGGTCTCGTTCATGGGTCTTGGATTGCCGGCCGGCGCGAGCGGGAGCTCCGACGCGATCGCAATGCCGCCGCCGTGTATCTGCGTGTCGACCGGTCAGTACTGCCGGGTCGGGGGTTCGGCGGGTCCGCCTAGCTGGACCAGGGGCTGTTTGA
>DATNKY010000188.1:0-2490 GCA_035603155.1 Solirubrobacteraceae bacterium | reverse complement strand
TGACGACCATACGGCTCGAAGGCGTGAACGCAGCCACCGCGATGACGGCCGCGACGAACAGCTGCCCCAGCTGCATCATCCCCTCGAGCTGCCCGCGCGCGCCGATCTCGAGCGCCGCCGGGAGCGCGCCGCCGGTCAGCTCGACGAGCGCGAACAGCGCGAGTCCCCCGACCAGCATCAGATCCCGGAGCTGGCGCGTGCGCCCGAACTGCGTGCCAAGCGCGAGTGCGCCGAGAAGCGCGAGCATCGTGATGAGGCTCTCCGCGGCCGCCCGCGAGGCCGGCGCGTGAGCTGCGGTCGGGGCGATGAACCCGAGCGCGAGCAGCGCGGCCGCCACAGCGACGAGCACCTGCAGCCATGTCACTCGGTGAAGCGTCACCCGCCCTCGGATCACCGGCCGCAGATCGGCCGGGAGGACCCTCGGTCGCTGATCGGCCTCGGCCTGTGCGCCACCGGTCAGCAGGAGTGCGGCGCCGGCCTCCGCTCCCCGGGGTGTTCTCGTGTCCGTACGAAACCTCACGATAGTTAATAAACGGTCGCTCAGGTCGATTTCTGGTGAACGCTGCATCAAAGGCGGCCAAGGCGCCCCCCAAAGCCGCATCTGGTCCATCGGCTCAAAGCGATCAAACCTTTAGGTCTGTTGATCAAAGCCAGCGTTCACCGGCTTGAACGCCCAATGGGTCGATCCGGTCATTGACCGGTGTCGGGGCCCTGCCGATACTCGATTGCAGAAGCAGCAACGAGGGCGGCCAGCCTTCGATCGCAACACAGGGGCATTGCCGGCGCCAGGAGCGAACGTGCGCCGGTGTGGGCTTACGGCGCAGGTCGCCAGGAGACGACACAAAAGTGATCATCGAAGCAATAGCGGCAACGCCGGGGACCATTGGTTTCCGGAGCCGGACCACACTCGACGAATCGGCCGAGGCGCAGGAGAAGACGCGTCTCGCGGTCTCGAGGGCCAAGCGGGGCGATCAGGACGCGTTGCGGTTCCTTTACATCACCTACGCGAACAACGTCTACGGCTACGTGCGCTCGATCGTCCGCGACGACCATGAGGCCGAGGACGTCACCCAGCACGTGTTCGCAAAACTGATGACTACGCTGGTCAAGTACGACGACCGCGGCCTGCCGTTCTTTGCCTGGCTCGTGCGGATGGCGCGCAATGCGGCGATCGATCATCTGCGCGCCAATCGACTCACGCCGACGGAGAACGTGCTCGACCCGGGCGCGAGCTCGGGGGTCGATCTCGATCGCACGGAGACCGTTCGCACCGCGCTTGCGGCATTGCCCGAAGAGCAGCGCCAGGTGGTGGTACTGCGCCACGTGGTCGGTCTCACACCGGGTGAGATCGCCGATCGCATGGGACGGACAGAGGGCTCGATTCACGGCCTTCACCACCGTGGCCGGCGGGCACTGCAACGTGAACTGACCGAGCTCGAATCGACCCCGTGCACCCGAGGCCCGGCGCGCGAGCTGGTCGCGGCCTGAGCACGAGCGCTTCAGGACTTGACGCTGATGGAAACGATCGGAACCGCTCCCCGGGGCCTTGAGGAGTCAGTCCAAGCCGCGGCGGACGGCATAGGTCGCCGCCTGGATTCGGCTCGTGAGACCGAGCTTGGAGAGGATGCTCGAGACGTGGTTCTTGACCGTGCTCGGACTGATCTTGAGCTCCTTCGCGATCTCGCTGTTCTCGAGCCCACGCGCGATCAGGCGCAACACATCGAGCTCGCGCGAGGACAGCTCGTCGATCGGCAGCTCGTCCCGCACCGGCTCGACGGCCGGGCGGCGCAGCGCTCCGAGGACGACCTCGGCCGCTCGCGGCGACAGCCACGCCGAACCCGCGGCGGCCGCGCGCACGGCGGTGACCACGTCACCGAGCGGCGTGTCCTTGGCCAAGAAGCCGGACGCGCCAGCCTGCAGCGCCGCTGCCACGTCGTCGTCACTCGACAGCACGGTCATCGCCACCACGCGCGTGACCGGGCGATGCTCGACGATCGCCCGAGTAGCTTCGTCGCCGCCGAGGTCCGCCATTCGAAGGTCCATCAGCACGACGTCGGGTTCGAGTTCCGCCGCCAGCTGGACGCCCTTGTGGCCGCCGGACGCCTGCGCCACCACCTCGATATCCGGTTGCGCTCCGAGCAAGGACGCGATGCCCGCCCGGAACAGGTCATGGTCATCAACGACCAGGACGCGGATAGCCAAGCGATCCAATCCACCTTTAATCATTTCGTTGTCGTCGCTCCGTTGCCCCGTCGATCAACCCTGATCCGGCGCGCCCCGCTGCCCTGCGGCGATTGTATCGGCATTTCGTTCAACTCTTTGAACGTGGCTTGGGCGTCCCGACCCATTCCGTCAGGGCGGGCGAACTGTCATAAATCCGAACGCGTACGCGTTAAACCTGTAAATCGCTGCGCATAGAACGAGCAAGGGGCACATCTTGGAGGCAACAGCAACGCGTCCGCGAGCGGGCGTGCGGTTCGTGGCGCTGGA
>DATNKY010000665.1:0-2501 GCA_035603155.1 Solirubrobacteraceae bacterium | reverse complement strand
CCCTAACAGCAGCTGCCGCACGCAGGCGATGACTGAAAACCGAGGGCGGAGCCGGGACGCCGATCAGGCGCCCCGACCCCCCTCGCTCACCTCCTACGCCTCATCAAACGCGTTCGACAGCAGCTTCACCGCCTTCACGGGATTGCCTGTCAGGAGCGCGTTGTCGGCGTCCGCGATCAGCGGCGACGTGGTCGCGTTGGGACCACCGGCGGCGACGATCGCCGACTGCGCGATGTCACGCGCGACGTCGATCACCGCCTGCTCCTGGGCGAACGACGCCCCGTGAAGCTCGCCGACCTGGAGGCGCAGCGCGCCGAGCACGGCCGCCGGCCGGGCCGCCGAGCCATCGGCGTTCCAGTCACTGCGGTTGTGGATCAGCGCCTTGAGGTCGCGCGCCGCGGCACGCTGGTCCGACAGCTCGCCGAGCGCGGTCTGCGCATCGGCACGCGCCGACGTCGTGCGCAGGCCCCACCCGAAGGGAAACAGCGGGTCGTACGGGTTGTCGCCGACGTTGATCGGCTCCTGGCTGAGCGAGCTCGGCCACGACTGCGGCAGTTGGCCTCGGAACGGCACGTCGCCGAACAGCGCGTCGGCGACGCCCTCGCCCTCGCTGCCCGGCAGCCACGAGGCGACGAGCCCGTCGATCTCGGGCAGCTGATCGGTGATCGTCATCGGCCGCCCGGAGACGACCAACACCACGCACGGCATCGCGCCGCAGACGGTGTCGACGGCCGCATGGTCCGCCGGCGTCAGATTGAGGCTGGCGATGTTGCCGTTCGCGGTGCCGCCGGTATCACCGACGTCACCCTCGCCCTCGGCGTAGGGATGCTCGCCGACGACCACGACGCCGACGTTGTATCCGGACGTCGGAGCCGACGCGTCCTGCGAGAAGGTCACGTTCGAGTCCGTGTCCTGGATCCCCTTCAGGATCGTCGTGCCCGGGTCGTTGATCGCGCCCGGCTGACCCTGCCAGGTGAGCGTCCAGCCGCCCGTCTGCGCGCCGAGGTTGTCGGCGTTCGAGCCGGCGACGTAGATCTTGTCGCTGCTCGACAGCGGCAGCACGTGGTCGGCGTTCTTGAGCAGGACCTGGGACTCGGCCGCGGCCTTCGCCGCGACGGCCCGATGCGCAGCGTCACCGATCTGATCCATGTTCGTGCGGTTGGTGAACGGATGCTCGAACAACCCGAGCTCGAACTTCTGTGTCAGCACGCGCCGAACGGCGTCGTTGACCCGTGACATCGGCACGACGCCGTTGTTGACCATGCTGGTCAGGTCGGTCTCGAGTGACTGGTAGGCGTTCGGGACCATGAACATGTCCATCCCGGCGTTGGCCGAGACCTCGATCTGGTAACTGAACGTGTCCGGGACCCCGGCCGGCAACGGCGACGGGATCGGACACGAGCGCGAGTCGCCGATCTCGTTGATCGCGTTGTAGTCGCTGATCACGAATCCGTTGAACCCGAGCTTACCCTTGAGGTCGTTGGTCAGCAGGTCCTTGTCGGCGCTCATCTTGGTCGGACACGACGCACCGTCGAGCTGCACGCTCGAGTACGACGGCATGATCGAGCCGACCTGGTGCTTCTGGATGGCCGGTACGTACGGCGAGACGAACGTCCGCTGGAACTCCTTCGAGCTCATCACGTCGACGCCCTGGTCGATCGGGTAGCCGCTGTCGCCGGTGCCGTAGCTCGTGCCACCGTCGCCTGCGAAGTGCTTGGCGGTCGACAGGATGTGCGTGTCGGAGTTCAGTGACGAGTCCGCGCTGCGGGTCGTCTCCGGGTGTGAGCCCTGGAAGCCGTTGATCACGGTCTCCATCTTCTCCACGAGTGCCGGGTCCTCGCCGAATGACTCGTAAGTCCGTCCCCAGCGATCGTCGCGCGCGACGCACAGGCACGGCGCGAAGCCCCACTGCGGGCCCGTTGCGCGGGTCTCGGCCGCGGTCACCGACCCTTCCTGGCGTGCGATTGACGGATCGCGGGTCGCGCCGATCCCGATGTTGTGCGGGAAGACGGTCGCGCCCATCATGTTGCCGTCACCGTGGACCGTGTCCTCGCCGTAGATCAGCGGGATCTGCAACGGCGTCGCGAGCGCCTGGCTCTCGAAGCTGTCGACCATGTCGGCCCAGCCGGTCGGCGTGTTCGGCGTCGGCGTGTCGCCGGCGCCCGACAGCGTCGAGCCGAGGAGCCACGCGCGCAGGTCATTGAGCGACGAGTTGCTGGTCGTCGAGGAGCTCGTGAACATGCTCCGATCGGCCTGGGTCATCTGCCCGACCTTCTCCGCCACGCTCATCCGCGAGAGCAGGTCCGAGACGCGCTGCTTGATCGGCAGTGACGCGTTGAGGTACGGGAACCCGTGCGCGTCGATCACGACCGTCGGCGGGTCGTTGACGATCCTGGTCGCGGTGTCCGAGGTGGAGAGCGACGTGTTGATCGTCTTGGACTCGGCCGCCTGATGGTGCGTCAGCGTGACGACATCGAACGTCATCGTGGCTCCCGACGCGG
>DATNKY010000679.1:0-3509 GCA_035603155.1 Solirubrobacteraceae bacterium | reverse complement strand
CATCGCTCCTCGAGCGTCGCCGTCAGCGCATCGAGCCCGACTCGCGCGTCGGGCGGCGCCATTCCGATCAGGACCGCCTGGCCGCCGCGGCCGGTGAGCGACATCGCCGTCTCGATCGTCTCGGGGCGCCCCAGCGCCTCGAACGCATGGTCGACGCCCCCCGGGACGAGCTCGGCGACCGCGCTGACCGGGTCTGACTCGCTCGCGTTGACGACCGCGGTCGCCCCGAGCTCGCGCGCCAGCTCGAGCTTGGCAGCGACGCGATCGATCGCGACGATCGTCTGGGCGCCCGCGATCCTCGCCCCCTGGACGACGTTCAGTCCGACTCCGCCGCACCCCACCACTGCGACCGAGTCGCCCGGGCGCACTCGCGCGGTGTTGATCACCGCCCCGACACCGGTCATGACCGCGCAGCCCATCAGCGCGAGCTCGGTCAGCGGCAGGCTGGGATCGACCTTGACGGCCGTCCGCGCCGGGACCACCGAGCGTTGCGCGAACGACGATGTGTTGTAGTGGTGGACGGGCTCGCCGTTGGCGTGAAAGCGACACGTCCCGTCCTCGAGCGTCGCGTCATACCAACCCGTGTTCTCACATAGGTTCAGGGCTCCGCGGATGCACTGGCGACAGTGCCCGCAGTACGGAAGCCACGTGAGCAACACGTGATCGCCCGGGTCCAGGCCTGCCACGCCGGGGCCGACTTCCTCCACGACGCCCGCCCCCTCGTGGCCGAGGACGACCGGAAGCGAGGTCGGGTGGATGCCCTGCGCGACGTGAAGATCCGAGTGACAGACACCACTCGCGGCCATCCGGACGAGGACCTCACCGGCTTTGGGCGGATCGAGCTCGAGCTCCTCGACGACGAGCGGCTGCCCGAACTCGCGCAGCACGGCTGCTCGGATCTTTGTCGCCATGGCGCTCTCCTCGATCAGTCGGCTCGGTTAGAGGGGCACTACTCGCACCGGGATCGACTTGAACCCGTTGACGAAGTTCGAGCTCAGGCGGACCGGAGGCCCGGTCAGCTCGAACCGCACCTTGCGCGCGAGGATCTCCTCGAGCACGATCCGGATCTCGAGCCGTGCCAGGAACGAGCCCAGGCAGAAGTGCGGTCCGCCGCGCCCGAAGGTCGTGTGGGGATTAGGCCTGCGGCCGACGTCGAACGCCTGCGGGTCGTCGAACACGTCCTCGTCGAAGTTGGCCGACAAGAACCACATCGCCACCCGGTCACCGGCCTGGATCGGGACTCCCCGGATCTCGGTGTCCTCGGTCGCGGTCCGCCGGAAGTAGATGATCGGCGTCCCGTAGCGCAGGATCTCGTCGACGGCGGTCGGCACCAGCGCTGGGTCGGCGACGAGCCTGTCGAACTGGTCCGGGTGCTCGATCAGCGCGAGGACCCCCTGGGAGATGCCCGTGCGAGTCGTCTCGTTGCCGGCGAAGATGAACAGCTCGAAGAAGTTCGAGTACTCGGTCTCGCTCAGTCGCTCGCCGTCGACCTCGGCGTGCACGAGACGCGAGACGAGGTCATCGGTCGGCTTCTGTCGGCGCCGCTCGCCGATCTCGCGCCCGTACTCGATCACCTGCGCCGCCGCCGGCGTTCCGAACGGAAGCAGACGCGGATCGATGTCACTTGGGTACTTGACCGGATCGGGGACGTACTCGGCGTCAGTCGCGGCCGCCATCTCGCTGGTCAGCTCGATCAGCAGCGGGATGTCCTCGTGGGGCAGCCCGAGGATCGAGATCAGAACCGTCACCGGCACCGGCTCCGAGATCTCGGTCACCCAGTCGAAAGATCCCTTCGCGATCGCCGCGTCGAGCAGCTCGCGAACGATCGACCGCGTGTACTCCTCGTACTCCTTGACCTTGGTCCGCGTGAACGCGTCGCTGACGATTTTGCGAAGCCGGGTGTGCTCGGGCGGGTCGGTCTCGATCATCGACTGGCGGGCTGCCAGCGCGTCGGGCGCGCGGTCCTCGAGCGCGATGTGGCCGACCTGCGAGGAGAACCGCTTCGGGTCCTTGCCGATCGCGATCACATCGGCATGCTTGGTCAGCAGCCAGAATCCGTCCCGCGTTCCGGGGAACGGATGCCAGTGGACCGGGTCGTGGCGCCTCAGCGCCGCGAGCGTCTCGTGCGGCACGCCCTCGGCGTAGACCTTCGGGCTCGCGACGTCGACGTTCGCAAGATCATCGTGTACCAGGGTCACCGGTCACTCCCGTCTGTGCCGTGTTGCGAACTCATGCCTTCTCCTGCGCTCTCGGCTCGTCCTCGGCGCCGGCGAGGATCACCTCTTCGAGCTCGTAGCTGTCGTGTGCCGCACGGACGTGGGCGTTGGCCGCCTCGACGAGCTCGTCCTCGGACCCGGCCGTGACGACGGCGTCGCATCCGACCTCCATGCAACGCCACCGGAGAGCCACTAGTCGATCCCCCGCAGGCGTTGCACTAGCCGGCCTCCACGCCGACGACGAAGTCGATCTCCGGGTCGATGATCTGCTCGGTGAGCGACTCGTCGGCTGTGATCCTCATCTCGCGGCAGCGATTGAGGTAGTGGCGCACCTTCTGGCGCTGGTACTTCTGGAGGTCGAGACCCGGGACGTTGCGCTGGTACTCGAGCATGCCGACGGCATTGGCGCGGTACTCGTTGATCACCTCGTGGACCAGCGCCTCGTAGGCCGGATTCTTCTCGATCAGAATCCGGCACGATTGGGTGCCGAACGTGATGTGACGGCCCTCGTCGGCGAGGATCCGGCGAAATCCCGTCCGGAGCGTCGGAAGGACGTCCCAGAGCTCGGTCGTGTCGATCACGATCTCGTAGGACGGCATCGTCAGCACGCCCTCGATCCACGCGCAATAGAGCGTCGTGAACTGGACGAACGCACCCTCGATCGCGGCTTCGTCACCGGAGTCGACCGCGTCGCGCAGGCGCCCGCCGTACTTGGGCAGGCCCTCGTACACGGGCTCGCCGACCTTGAAGCGGCCCTGCGGGTCGACCGTGTGCTCACGCGGCGGCCAGTACGCGGCCTTGTCGGCGGGCGTCAGCAGGCCGGCGACGCGCGCGTGCCAGATCGTGAAGAACTCCGAGTGGCGGGCCTCCTCCTGCATGAACGTCGAGATGAACATCACCCAATCGAAGCGGTGCAGCGCGTGGGCCGCCGCCAGCATCGGCAACAGCTCGTCGGTGACCTCCTGCTCGCCGGCCTCGAAGCGAACCGTGATCGCCGCGAGGCCGAACCGCTGGTCCGCCGTCATCCGGCCCCAGTCGGCGGCATCGAGTTCGTAGTCGAGCTCCTTCGGGTTCCAGAACGTCCGCGCAGCCTTCTCGTACTTGCGGTAGATCGGCCCGGCCATGATCTCCGGCTCCAGCCGAAAGCGCGTCTCAACGGGTCGGAGCTCCTCGAACGTCGTCACTGCTTCTCCTCCTTCGCGCACCCGGAAGACGACAGAGCGACGCAGGATAATGGATACGGCTCGGCGCCTTCGGTCGGCGCGAGAGCGCCAGGCACGAGACTGCCAGTCG
>DATNKY010000263.1:0-6862 GCA_035603155.1 Solirubrobacteraceae bacterium | reverse complement strand
GGGCGCTGCCGCCGCAGGCGGTGCCGGGGGCTCGGGCAGGCCCCCGCGACAGCCGGCCCCGCCCCGCCCCGCCGGGCCTCGCCCGCCGCAATCGGGCCGCCGTCCCGCGCCCGAGCCGCAGCGGCCCTCCCGCGCCCGCGGAGCGGCCCTGATCGCCGTCGGCGTGCTCGCGGTCGCCGGGATCGTCGTCGCGCTCCTGGTCCTGACGTCCGGTGGCACCAGTTCGAGCCAGTCGAGCAGCGCCTCGCAGCTGAGCAACGCGCCGACCGGCAAGCATCACCGCAGCGCCCACGGGGCGTCGGTCAAGCCGTCCGCCGTGATGGTCGACGTGCTCAACGGGACCGCGACCGCCAACCTCGCGCACGACATCACGGAGAAGCTGGCCGGTCACGGCTACAAGACCGGGACCCCGGCGACGGCCACCGATCAGACCCAGACGGCGACCACCGTGGGCTACCTGCACGGCCATCGGGCGGCCGCGTTGCTGGTCGCGAACTCGCTCGACCTCGGCAAGGCCTCCGTCCAGCCGGTCGCCGCTGCCAATGAAGCTGTAGCTTGTCCGCAGACATCGTCGTGCACGGCCCAGGTGATCGTCACCGTCGGGGCCGATCTGGCTTCGTCCGCCGCCACAACTACGTCTGCCGCCACCACCTAGTCTCGTCATTCTCCGATGATGGATTTGCTCGACCTTCCCGAAAGGACCGCCAAACCTCGCCAGCAGGGGATCACGCACGTGCTCGATCGAGGCCTGTCGGTCGCCGATGTCGACGGCCTGATTGAGGTCGCCGGCGACTACATCGACCTCGTCAAGCTCGGCTGGGGAACGGCCGTCGCGACCGGCAATCTCGAGGCAAAGCTGCAGCGCTACCGCGACCACGGAGTCCCGGTCATGTTCGGTGGCACGCTGACCGAGTTGGCGATGGCGCAGGATCGCCTCGACGAGCTCGTGCGTTGGCTGCACGAGCTCGAGATCGCGCACATCGAGGTCTCCGACGGGACGATTACGATCGAGCACGAGCGCAAGCTCGAGCTGATCGAGCGGCTCTCTGACGAGTTCACGGTCCTGTCCGAGGTTGGCTCCAAGGACAACACACGGATCATGGCTCCGTTCCGGTGGGTCGAGCAGATCCAGACCGAGCTCGAGGCGGGCGCCTGGAAGGTGATCGCCGAGGCACGCGAGAGCGGCAGCGTCGGCATCTTCCGCCACGACGGCGAGGTCCGGATGGGACTGATCGATGAGATCGTCCACGCGATCGAGCCCGACAGGATCCTGTTCGAGGCGCCCCGCAAGGACCAGCAGGTCTGGTTCATCCGTCGTTTCGGTCCCGACGTGAACCTCGGCAACATCGTTCCCGAAGAGGTCCTGTCGCTCGAGACGATGCGCGTCGGCCTGCGATCGGACACGGCGGTCCTCGACCTCGATGAGTGAGCCCCGGGGTGAGCGGGTCGCAGCGGCCGCTTGAGGGGATCGTGCTCGTCCGCCACGGCGAGACGAACGACAACGTCGATCCGCTCCGCTTCCAGGGCTTCACCGACACTCCGCTCAACGACACCGGACGCGCCCAGGCGCGCGAGGTCGCACAGCGGCTCGCCGAGCGCGAGCCCGCCGGCCGCTCCCTGTGGACCTCGGATCTCAGCCGCGCACGCGAGACGGCCTCGATCATCGGTGAGCGCCTCGGCCTGCAACCGTGGACGGATGCACGCCTGCGCGAGGCGAGCCGCGGGCGCTGGGAGGGCCACACGTTCGCCGAGATCGAGCGCGACGAGCCCGGGCTATACGCCGCCTGGCGCGAGGCGCCCGCACAGTGGCGCTTCCCGGATGGCGAGTCGCTGCTCGAGCAGCAGCAGCGCGTCACCGAGGCGCTAACCGAGATCCACGCCGGCGCAGAGCTACCGGCGCTGGTCGTCTGTCACGGCGGCAGCATCCGCGTGATGCTGTGCGCCTCCGATCCGCGCGGGCTCGCCGCGTTCCACGACTTCACTGTGCGCAACGTGGCGGTGATACCGCTGTGAGGAGGCTGCCGGTCGCGGCATTCGTCGCGCTGGCGATCGCGACGATCGCTGCGTTCTTCGTGACGCAGCATCTGAAGGTGACGACGCCGTTGATCGCGGGCTTTCCGGCGCCCTACCCGTCCGCGATCAATCCGGTCAACGGGCAGGTCTGCCTGCGGCGCAACCCCAAGGGCGAGCTCGTGCCGGTCAGCTTCAAGCGCATGAAGGTCTCCTTCTACCTACTCAACCAGGCCGACAACGTCGACGTGTACATCGTGGACAGCGACGGCGACATCGTCCGCGAGCTGCCCGGCTCGGGGATCCACATGGCGATCAAGAAGCGCCACCCATTCGTCTGGAATGGTCGTGAGGACAACGGCTCGATCGCGCCCGACGGCGTGTACGACATCAAGGTCTCGCTGATCCACCAGGGCCGTTCGGTGCTGATCTCCAACAACTCCGGCGCCGAGCCGGTGACGGTCCTGACCGTCCCGCCGCGGCCGCGGATCACGAGCGTCACGCCAGACGTGATCTCGAGTTCGGGCGGTGGCAGCGGTGCGACGATTGATTACACGGGCGCGGACGGGCTGCAGGGGCGGATGTTCGTCTACCGCACCGGCGGCGCCCGCCCTGAGCTGCTCAAGAGCTTCGGGGCCGGACGCAGCGGATCCTCGGTCTGGGACGGGACGGCGCGCGGCGGGACTCCCGCCGCCCCCGGGACGTACGCGTTCCGGCTCAAGGTCACCGACAAGGCTTGCAACGTCGGCTTCTATCCGAACCAGTGGCCGCCGGCGGGTGGCGCGGTGCCGGGCGACACGGTCACCGTCCGCTGATTCGCCGCCGCTGCACCCGGCGCGCGCCGGCATGAGCGCGGGCCACTCGATCCCGGTGCGCCTTGCGGGTCCGTACCGTTCTGCCTGCAGATGACGTCCTACCTCAAGCGCCTGGTCTCCTCGCTGGCGGCCTACCAGGTCGCAGACGTGGTCTCGAAGTTCATCGCGGTCCTGCTGCTTCCGGTCTACACGCGCTACATCGACCCGGCCGGGTACGGCGTCGTCGAGCTGCTGGCCAACGGCGTGATCCTGATCAGCATCCTGGTGCGCTTCGGGATGATCGAGTCGTTCATCCGCTTCTACTACTCCGACGACGACTCCGAGCGCCGCGACGCGCTCGTCCGCCGCACGACCCTCTTCCTACTGATCGCGACGACGATCGTCTCGGCGCTGCTGGCGGCGTTCGCGGGGCCGCTCAGCACGCTCGTGCTCGGCTATCGCGATACGGCCACGTTCCTGGTCGCTGTGCTCGGGCTGTGGTCGTTCACCAACCTCGAGCTCGCGTACGCGGTCCTGCGCGTCGACGAGCGCCTGCGCCTGTACGCGATCGCGTCGCTGACGAACGTGTTTTTGACGATCGCCGGTTCAGTCGTGCTCGTCGTCGGCCTCGGGGATGGCGCCCGCGGGCTGTTGCTCGGAAACTACGGTGCGTCGACCGTGGTCCTGCTCGGACTCTGGTGGACGATGCGCGGCCGCCTGTGGCCCCGCCATGCGCGGCGCGTAGAGCCGATGACGGAATTGCTGCGCTTCGGCCTGCCGACGGTCCCCGCCGAGGCGTCGGTCTACATGCTCAGCATCGTCGATCGCTTCTACATCTACCACGACCGCAGCCCGACGCTCGCCGGGTTGTACTCGATCGCGGTCAAGCTCGCCGGCGCGGTCGCGTTCATCGTGCGCGCGTTCCAGTACGCGTGGCCGCCGCTGGCCTACTCGGTAACCGACGATGCCGAGGCTGCGCGCCTCTACGGACTGGTCACCACGTACTACGTGGCCGTCTCGGGCTGGGTCGTCGCCGCCCTGGCGCTGCTCGGCCGGTGGGTCCTGCGGCTGCTCGCCGCCCCGTCGTTCTACGGCGCCTACAAGGCGCTGCCGTGGGTGGCGCTCGGATGGGCGCTGTACGGGCTGTGGGTGGTGTTCCTCGTGATCGCCGGCCGCGCCAAGGTCACGACGCGCAACTTCCCGGCCGCGATCGCGGGTCTCGCGGCGAACGTCGTCCTGGTCGTCGTACTCGTTCCCGCGCTGGGGATCGCCGGTGCGGGGATTGCGCTGTGCGGCGCGTACCTGGTCATGCTGGTGGTCATGTACCTGCTCACCCGCAATGCGTTTCGCGTCCAGTTCGAGTGGGGCCGGCTGGCGCGATTGGTATTGGTTATGGGCGGCCTTGCGGCCGCCGGTGATTTGGTCTTGCCCACCCACGGCGTGATCGGGCTGCTGTCGCGGGGGCTGGTGGTGCTCGCGATCCCGGCCGCGCTGCTCGCGACGGGCTTTGCGCACCCGGCCGAGCTGCGCCAGGTGCGGGGGCTGCTGGCACGCGTGCGCCGCCCCTATCCGCCGCCCGCCGGGAGCCAGCCGTGAGCGGCGGGTGCCGTCCCCGGTGCGACAGGGGCTCGTTTTGACCCGCCCCGCGGTGACCGTCGTGATGCCGTTCGCCGGCTCGCGCGCCGATGCCGCACGCGCTCTCGACGCGCTGCTCGAGATCGCCACCGGACCCGACGACGAGCTGATCCTGGCCGACAACGCGGGCCTCGCGCCCGAGCGCGACGGGGTGCTGGTCGTGGCGGCGGCCTCCGAGCGCTCTCCGTCACACGCGCGCAACGTGGGCGCCGAGCACGCGACGCGCGACTGGGTGCTGTTCCTCGACGCTGACTGTCGCGCCGGGCCGGGACTGATCGAGAGCTACTTCGAGCAGCCGATCGCTCCCGACGTCGGGGCGCTCGCGGGCGAGGTCGTCGCGGCGACCGACGGCACTTCGCTCGCCGCTCGCTACGGCGCCGCGCGCAACTTCCTCGGTCAGAGCGCGCACCTCTCCCACTCCTACCTGCCGCGCGCCGTGGCCGCCAACCTGCTCGTCCGCCGGCGCGCGTTCGAGCAGGTGGGCGGCTTCTACGAGGGCGTTCGCGCGGCCGAGGACACGGACTTCAGCTGGCGCCTGCAGCGGGCCGGCTGGGCGCTCGAGGCCCGACCGCGGGCGCGCGTCGTGCACCAGTACCGAACGAGTGTCGACGCGCTGCGCCGCCAGTGGCGTGGGTACGCGGCCGGCCGGGCGTGGCTGGGCCGCCGCTACGAGGACTTCGATCCCGAGCCGGCCCTGCAGCGAGCCGGAGGTCGGCTGCTGAGGCGCCGCTCCTCGCGGCGCCGTCCTGCCGGGCGGCCCTCGGCGCGGCGCGCGCCGTACGTGCGCCGGACTGACCGCGGGCGCTTTCTGGCGCTCGACGCGCTGCTCGGCGTCGAGGAGCTCGCCGGCCTGGCGCTGTCCAACCGACCGCCGTCGGCCCGCGGCGAGCGCACCCCGGTCCAGGTGGTCCTGGTCGCCGATCACTTCCCGAACCGGGGTGACCCTCTCAGTGACTTCGCGCGCACGCTCGCCGGCGCGCGCGTGGAGGCGGCGACGAGGCCTGAGGCGTTTGATCCCCGCGTCGCGCGCGAGCTCGTCGTCGACTACCGCGAGGACGACGGCACCGCCGCGCGGCTGACCGCGCTCGCGCGGCTGGTCGTGCGCCACCCGGTCCGCTCCGCGTTGGACCCGATCCGCCGCCGGCGAGGAGACCCTCGGCTTGCGGTGCTCGCGCCCTCGGCGCTGCGGTTGATCCGGGACCCTGACGCGCGCGTGTACGTCCTCGGCGGCAACGATGCCCGTGAGACGGCGCGCCGCCTGGCGATGCTCGCCGGCCGCGCACTCGAGGATTTGTGATGTGCGCGGAGATCGTCTGATGCGGGTCGAGATGGATCTGATGTGCGCCGAGATCGTCTGATGCGGGTCGAGATGGATCTGATGTGCCCGGAGATCGTCTGATGCGGGTCGAGGTCGTCGACCCGTCGGCGTACACGCCGCCGTATGACCACGCGCTGTGCGCGGCGCTCGCCCGGGCAGGCGCCGATGTCCGGCTCGTCACGAGCCGCTTCGCCTACGGCGACACGACTGCGCTGCCCGGCTACGAGATCGACGAGCGCTTCTACCGCCTCGCCCGGGGCGGCGCGGGCTCGCGCGGTCGGCGCGCGGCCAAGGCTCTCGAGCACGTTCCCGACATGCTCGCCTACCGCCGCCGGGCGCCGGGCACGGCCGATGTAGTCCATTTCCAATGGTTGACGATGCAGTGGATCGACGGCCATCTGCTGCCGCGTTCGGTCCCGGTGGTGCTCACCTCGCATGATCTCCTCCCCCGCGAGGCGCGGGCCGGTCAGGCGCGCGCGCAGCGCCGGCTTTACGAGCGTGTCGACGCAGTCGTGGTCCACTCGCAGTACGGCCGCAGCCAGTTGGTCGGCGGGCTCGGGGTCGATCCGGCGCGCGTCCACGTGATCCATCACGGCGCGTTCGCGCACCTGGCGGCGCTGCCCCCCGCGCCGCTCGAGCCCTCGCTGGCGGCAGTGAAGCGACCGGTGGTGCTGTTCTTCGGCCTGTTACGCCCCTACAAGGGGCTCGAAACGCTGCTCGAGGCGTGGCGCGGGGTTGACGGCGCCGAGCTGTGGATCGTTGGCAGACCGCGGATGGAGCTGCCACCGGATCTGCTGCGTCCGGGAGTCCGCGTCGTGCCGCGATTCGTCTCCGATCCCGAGCTGGCGGGGTTCTTTCGCCGGGCCGACATGGTCGTCTTGCCCTACTCGCGAACCGAGCGCCTCGACTTCTCGGGCGTGCTGGCGACCGCGCTGACGTTCGGGCGCGCGATCGTGGTCAGCGACGTCGGCGGCCTGGGTGAAGTCGCCGCGCAGGGCGCGGCGCGACTCGTCGCGCCCGATGACCCCGCCGCGCTGCACGCGGCACTGGTTGAGCTGATCGATGACCCCGATGCGCGTGAGCGGCTCGGGGCGGGCGCGCTGGC
>DATNKY010000473.1:0-3757 GCA_035603155.1 Solirubrobacteraceae bacterium | reverse complement strand
GGTGGCGCAGGTCGATCGACAGCGCGTCGACAAGCGGCCCGAGCATCAGGGTGCAAGCAGTGAGCGCGAACGTGGGCGCCACGCGAGGGCCAATCGGAGACGCTCGCTCGTACAGCAGCTCGAGATCTCGCGGATGACGCGCGCCGATCCCCAGGGCGTAGAGGATCGCGTCGCGCTCGCTCCAGCGGTGCTCGACGGGACCCAGCTCGAGGCCGACGAGGTCGGGACCGATCACGGTGGAGTCCTCAGCAGGGATCCGATTGATGCCGCGAGCTCACTCGGGCGGTTGCGCGAGGGCCGCACGCGTGCAGGAGAGCCTTACGCTGCTCGCTCGTGCTCTCGCCCGTGGGATTGATCACCGGGATCGCGTCGAAACCGAAGTCGGGCACGTCAGGAGCCAATGCCCCCGAAGCGTCCACCGTCATTCCGATTGTCGCCCCAGCCAGCGCGGCCTGATGGCGGCGGTGGTACTCGTACGCGGCCATGGCGCGCATCGCGCCGTCGAGCTGCTGTTTCGCGGCTGGTCCGGCAGCAGTCGGAACATACACGTAGATTGGGCGGACGGCGTCAGGTCGCCCACTGGCGTGTGCGCCGATATCCAACTGGTGTGCGGCCCAGTTGACCCGCTCAGGCGTCATCCAGTTGAGCAGCGCGGAATCCGCACAGGCACCCGCGGCTCGGAGGACGCGCGGCCCATAGCTGCCGACGGCGATTCGTAGGCCCGGAGCGTGTGCGCGGAACTCGGCCGCGCCCGCGAGCCAGAAGGGCGCGGCGCCACGAAGATGCTGACCGACGCCAAGCCCGATGGTCACTCGGGCCGGAGCGCGCGCCAGCTGCGCGGCCAACGCGGCGGCGGGGAACGCGTCCAGCGGCACAAGGCCGAGGCCGACCTCGATCCCGGCGGTCGCCCGGAGGGCGGACTCGAGGACGTCGACCGGATTCGTTACGCCACGGAGCACGGTGATCCACACGCATGCGTACCCGAGCGCCTCCGCGTCGGCGGCCGACTCAGCGATCTCCGTCAGGGACAGCGCTCCGGAGCACGCAAATCCTCGGCGTTCGCCGGAGCGCGCCAGGTCCGGCCTGACCCGCTCGCGCATCCGATCGTCGGTCACGACGCCTCCTCGATTGGCAATGGGGCCTGCTGGTCAAGCACGACAACCAATCGATCCGCCGCTCGTCTCATCCCGGGGAGAAAGCTCTTGAGCCTCGCGACGGGGAGGCGCGGCTCGGGCCCGAGGACGCTCAGCGCCAGTAGCAGGTGGCGGCTCTGGACAGGAACGCTGATCGCGGTTGCGCCAGGAACGCGTTCGCCGATGCTGATCGCGTGGCCGTCACGGCGTGCTTTGCTCAGGCTCGTCTCGACGGCCGCACGATCAAAGGTGTCGCCCGAAGCCTCGAGCAGGTCCAACGTCCGCTCGCGTCGCTCCTCGGGGGAGAAGGCCAAGAGCACCGCGCCGACCGAGCCGTTGTGGACCGGCGCCACAGCACCGGCCAGCGAGCTGTACCGGATCGAGTGGCGGCTCGGAACCTCCTCGACGCTCAAACGCTCGAGTCCGCTCTGGACGTGCAGCGCGACCGTCTCGCCGGTGGACTCTGAGAGCTCACTCAGCACGGTTTGCCCCACTGTGGCGATCGCTCCAATCCCTGAGAGCGCGCCCTGCACGAGTCCGAGCAGCGCCGGCCCGAGCATGTAAGTGCCGCCGACCGGATCCTTCATCACCATGCCGCGCGCGGCGAGGCCCGCGAGGAGCCGAAACGCAGTGCCCTTGGATAGACCAGTGACTCGGCAGACATCGGTCAGGGACCGTGGTCCCTCCGACAATGCTTCGAGCAGGTCGATCGAACGGTCGATTACCTGGACGTGCTCGCGCTTCACCGGAACAACTGTACCGCTGAGCGGACCGGATCTGGTCGAACCCAGCAGCGGCAAACAACAGGCGCCCGAGTCTGTTAGTCCGATCGATCGCTTCGGTGCGAGGCTTCAGAAAGCGAACGCGGGGTGTGGAGATCGAGCACGGCTGCCAGGTGCTCGGCCGCGCGCCGCATTGAGGGCAGGAATCCCTCGAGCGTCGCTGCGGAGAGCCGCGAGGATGGGCCGATGACGCTGAGGGCCAGCAGCAGCCGGTCGGCACGCACGGGCGTGCTGATCGCCGATGCGCCGGTCAGCCGCGTGCCGAGGCTCATCGCCCAGCCCTGTCGCCGTGCCTTCCGGAGCTGTTCCTCCAGCGCGCGGCGATTGAACCGGTCGACCGAGAGCTCGAGCAGCGACAGAGTCCGCTCGCGCTGGTTGTCGGCCATGAACGCCAGCAGGATGACGCCGGAGGCCCCCAAGTGCAACGGTGCGGTCGACCCGACGAGCGAGGCGTAGCGGATCGAGTGGCGGCTCGGCAGCTCCTCAACATAAACCCGTTCGAGGCCGCTGCGGATGTGCAGCGCCACGGTCTCACCGGTTTCGCTTGCGAGCTCGTCGAGCTCGGCGCGCCCCAGGCTGACAAGCGATCCGACTCCAGCCAGCGCCCCCGCTGCGTAACGCAACAGGCTTGGGCCAAGCATGTATGTGCTCCCGACCGGATCCTTCATCACGACCCCCCGCGCCGCGAGACCGGCGAGCAAGCGGAACGCCGTTGGCTTTGACAGGCCCGTGGCCCGGCAGATCTCGGCGAGCGATCGCGGGCCCTCCGACACGGCCTCAAGGAGGTCAACGGACCGGTCGATGACCTGCACCCTGTCGCTGCCCGACGGTCTCTCCATGATCGAGCAAGAGTATGTCGGCTGGCTGGGCAGTCAGGAAAGCTCGCGGACCTGCTGGCACCCCCTCCCGGGCATCACCACGTCGCAGAAGCGAGATAGCGCGCCGCACCACGTGGAGCGTCGCTGAGGCTGTGACCAACATCACGACGACCGCAAACCTTTGTCACTGAGCGACGAGGCCAAGAGACCCAGGCTCCTGTCTCGTCGAATCCTTGCTCGACCCGCCGTTCGGGCCGCCGACCTCGCGCGGAGTGAGATGAGAAACGCCAAACAAGACGAGGCTGCTGCCCCGCCGGCCGCTGAACCGACAGGCCCACGAGATACGCCTGGTGACGGTGGGTGCCCGGTGTGGCACGGGTACGATCCACTTAGCCCAGAGGAGCTCGCGGACCCATATCCGAGCTTTGCGCAGGCTCGACGGGAAGCGCCCGTGTTCTACTCGCCGGCGCTCGACACGTGGTCAGTTGCGAACCACTCGGACGTGCTCGCGATCCTCAAGGACGTAGACAACTTTTCCTCGCGGGCAGCGTTGCCGATCCCCGATCCTCCTCGTGAGCTTCGCGATCGGATGCCGGAATACCCGTGGGCGCACAGTCTGCTGACCATGGACGATCCGGAGCACCGACCAGCCCGCGCCGCCGTCCAGAAGCCCTTTACCCCACGAAGGGTGGCACAGCTCGAGGCCGGAATTCGCAGTCGAGCGACGGGCCTGCTGGACTCGCTGGCGGACACCAGTTCAATCGAGTTCGTCGGGGGATACGCCTATCCATTGTCGCTCTCGGTGATCGGAGAGCTCCTGGGGATAGCTCCGAGCCGCCTTCCACTCCTGCGGACCGCGGTCGAGGGGGCGTTCCGACTTCTTGGCGAGGGAGTGACCGATCCGCACGAGGTCCTGGAGGTCTCACGCGACATCGCGGACCTCGTCGAGTACATGAATCGGCTGGTCGATGAGAAGCGCAGGAGCCCCGGTGACGACTTCACGTCGGCGATGGCAATGTCACCC
>DATNKY010000355.1:0-4680 GCA_035603155.1 Solirubrobacteraceae bacterium | reverse complement strand
CCCCGGCGCGGGGAGACTCCGCGACTGCTGATGCGGTACGCGGGCGCGCACGCGGTCCGCACCAGCGATCTGCGCCGCGAGCTGTAACACCGCGCGCGAGCCGCTTGGGCGCGCGGAGGCCGCTCCGGTGCTGCAATCTGCGGCAAACCCGCCGGTGCGGTTTGGATTTGTCGCAAAATGCGACCTGGGGCTGCAATCTGCGACCAATCGCCCAGCGGCCGGCGGATTTGTCGCATTCTGGATGCGGAGGCCGCTCCGAATCGCCTAGCGGCTCTCGATCAGCACGGTCACCGGCCCGTCATTGACGAGCCGGACCTCCATGTGGGCGCCGAACACGCCCCGCTTGGCCCCGAGCAGCTCGCAGAAGCACTCGTAGAGCGGTTGCGCCAGCTCGGGCGCCGCGGCCTCGACGTAGCTCGGGCGGTTTCCCCGCCGCGTGTCGCCGTAGAGCGTGAACTGGCTCACGCACAGGACCTCCCGCTCCCCTAGCGCCTCGTTCATCCGCCCGTCGGCATCCGCGAACACCCGCAGCGCCCTGACCTTCCCCGCGAGCCACTCGGCCTGGGCCACTGAATCGGTCCGGTGTACGCCGAGCAGCACCAGCAGCCCGGCACCGATCTCCGAAACGAGCTCACCGTCGACGGACACGGAGGCGCGAGACACCCGCTGCACGAGTGCCCGCAACTACGCGTCCCTGAGCTCCGCGGCGGCCCGCTCCGGGGCGACGATGTTGAGGTTGACGCCGGCGCCCAGCTCGAGCCCGGCCAGATGCGTCAGGCGCGGCAGGATGTCGATCCGCCAGCAGAACTGGTCAGCCCCGCGGGGCGCGGTGCGCACCCACAGGTTCAGCGGCGGGGCGGCGCCGAGCCGGCGCGCGAGCCTCCGCAAGGCGTCCCCGAGCATCGCGGCGCCGGTCGGGCCGTCGTCCTCGAACCGCGGGCGCGGAGCACGCGGAGCGAGCGTCAGCTGGTAGGGGACGCGCCCGGCGTAGGCGGACATCAGGACCGCCTCGTCGTCGATCGCGACGATCCGCTCGCGCTCGCGGACCTCCTGCTGGACGAGATCTCCGAGTAGGTTGCCGCCCATCGTCTGGGTCGCATAGGCGCGGAAGCGCTCGCGCTCGCGGGCGATCGGGGCGGGGACGAAATCAAGCGCGTACAGCTGGGCATGGGTGTGCGGGAGCGACGCGCCCGCCTCGCGCCGCTCGTTGACGATCAGGTGCACGCACGCGGCGTCGGCGTGGACCCGCATCCGCTCGCGCCAGACGTCGACGGTCACGGCCAGGTCCTCCGGCGGCAGTGCACCGAGCGAGATCACCGGCTGTGGCGAATTGATGATGACCTCGTGGGCGCCGGTCGCAGGCCCGGACCAGAACAGCTGCTGGTTTGCGTGACGCGGTGGCGTCGGCGAGTCGGGCTCGAGCGCCGGATAGAGGTTCGGCACCACGCGGACCTGCCACCCGGGCGTGTCGGGGAGGCCGCCGTTGACACGCAAGGCGAACAGCTCCGGGGGGGTCCGATCCTCGTGGCCCTCGGCGAACGGATCGGACTCGGGGTCGATTTCGGGTACCGGCGGCGCGCGCAACTCACCGCCGGGCCGCTCGGCCCTCGCACCGGCGATCACCGCGCGCTGACCGGTCAGCGGGTCGATCCTCAGCTCCGGCATCGGCGCGCTTACTCGGCGGATCCGCGCATCGGCTAGACGTACTTCTCCATCGCGACGTGCTCGATCCCGGCCTCCATGAACACGCGGCCGCGGGGCTCGTAGCCGGCCGCGTCGTACAGCGGACGCGCGTAGGTCTGCGCGTGCAGGACCAGCCGCCGCGCCCCGCCTGCCCGGGCCTCCTCGTCGGCGCGCTGCAGCAGCGCGGTCGCGATCCCACGCCGGCGAGCGCTGGCGCGAACCGCGAGCCGGCTGAATTGCACGGTCGCGCCGACGAACAGGAGCCGACATGTGGCCAGCACCTCGGTGCCCGACACGGCGACGAGGTGCATCGCCTCGTGGTCGCGACCGTCGAGCTCCTCGCGCACCGGCACGCCCTGTTCATCGCAGAAGACCTCGTGGCGCAGTTCGATCAGGGCGGTCATCTCCTCCTCGCCCCGCGCCTGGCGCACCTCGTAGGTCAGGGTGCCGGTCACTTGAGCGCGTACCGCCTGATGTCGCGCTCGAGTGCCGCCGCGCTCTCATACGGACCGGCGTGATCGAACGCGTACTTGCCGTGTCCGGTGCTCGTGAAGAACAGGGTCTGCGGGTAATACGTCGATGCCTGGTAGGCGCGAGCGATCGACTCGTTGGGATCCGTGTAGCTCGGATAGGTGACCGGGAACCGCTTCAGGAACGCGGACGCGGCGCCGTTGCCGTCCTTGCCGTCGATCCCGATGAACGCGACCTTGCGCCCGTACTTGACCGCCGCCCGCTGGAAGGCCGGGAACTCGATCTGGCACGGGCCGCACCACGAGGCCCACTTGTTGACGACGACCGGATAGCCCTTGAGCGAGCCCATCCGCGAGCGGAACGCGCTCACGCCGCCGCCGAGCAGCTTGTTGCTCTGGGCGTGCAGCGCAGCGAGCGGTGGCGGGGATCCCTCGAACGCGGCCGCCTGCGCCCCATGCGACGGCGCGTCGCTTCGCGCCTGGCTCGCTCCGCAGCCCGCGAGCACCGGGCAAACGACGACTACGGCAGTCCAGCATCGACGCAGACGCATTGCGCAACAGCTTGCCACACGGTCGCGTTTGTGGATCTGCTTAAATACACGTTATCCTCCCGTCTAAGAGGCGGGAGAAGCTTCTGAGGAACTGTCGCCGTGCTCGGCCCATTCGCCGAGCGTGTTTGAGTCGCCACGAGGCTACGCCGCGGCTCGCTCATCCTGACGCAACGTGCCAACACTGATGGGTGTGACCACCCCCTTTCCGAGTCCTGACGCGATCGCACGCGCCGAGCGGCTGACGCGCGAGCGCTTCGTCTACGACGGCGAGACGCTCGAGGACGCGCTGGCGCCCGGATCGGCCCGCCGGCGCGCGCTCGACGCTGCTCTCACCGAGGTCCAAGCCGGCAACAAACAGCCCTCGATCGAGTGGCGGCGCGAGTTCTCGCTGCTGCTCGGGCTCGAGCGACTGCTATCCGAAGAAGAGCCGCACCTCGCCGACAAGACGGTCCTGTCCGCGCACCAGGTCGACGCGCTGTCCGGCACGCTGACGGCGTTGCTGGCCGAGGTCCAGCGCATCGAGGTCCAGCGCAGCGCCAACGGCAACACCAGCACGAACGGGAGCGGGAGCGCCAACGGCGCCGGCTCGGTGACGGTCCCCGAGCACGTTGTCGCCGAGCCGGATCTGACGGCGACGCCCGCCGCTGCCAACGGCGACGACGGCGCAGAACTCGACCTCGACCTCGACGACGACGACCCGGCTGACGACGACGAGCCGGTCAACGGCGACGCGCCGGTGGATGAGGACGAGGAGCCACAGGACTGGCAGGACGAGGAGGATGTGGACGAGGAGCCGGTCGAAGAGCAGCCCGAGGACCCCAACGCGGCTAAGCGCTTCTGGTTCGAGCACGCGACCGGCGCCGGCAAGACGGTAGCCGCGCTCGGGTTCGTGGAGGCATCGCGGACCGGCGGCGTGCTGATCCTGACCCACCGCCGCAACCTCGTGGACCAGTTCCACGGCGAACTGCGCGACCGGGGCTACCGCAACCGGATCAGCGGCCCACTGCTCGACGGTCACGACGCCGCCAACGGACCGGTCACGGTCGAGACCTACCAGTGGTTCGTGCGCAACGCGGGGCGGATCTCCGACGCGTACACGATCGTGATCTGCGACGAGGCCCACACTGCGCTCGGCGAGAAGACGTCGGCCGCGATCCGCGCGTGGTCAGGCCCGGTCTTCATCGGCATGACCGCCACCGGCGCGCTGATCGCGCGCCACGTGACGGACCTGTTCCCTACCCAGACGAGCCGCTTCGACCTCGCCCAGGCCGCGCGACGTGGCGTGATCGCGCCGCTGCGCTGCATCCGTATCCCCCCCGGACCGGGCGTGCGAACGATCGCCAAGGTGCCGCTGCGCCGCGGCGAAGTCGACACCGAGTTCGACCAGGAGATGCTGGCCGAACTGCTGGACCAGACCCCCTTCAACCTCGCGATCGCGGACCTCTACAAGACCCGCTTCAACGGCGTTCCGGGGGTCGTCTATGCGGCCGGCGTCAAGCACGCCTACAACGTCGCCGAGGCATTCAGCGAAATCGGAATCAAGGCCAAGGCCGTCTCGGGCGAGACGCCCAAGCGCGAGCTGGCGCGGATCCTGGCCGACTACGAGTCGGGCAAGATCGACGTGCTGGTCAACGCGATGCTGCTGGCCGAAGGGTGGAACAGCCCTCGCGCGACGATCTGTATGCATCTCGCGCCGACCGCGTCCAAGCGCGTCTACCAGCAGCGCGTCGGACGCGTCACCCGCCGTCACCCCGGCAAGGAGGCCGGGATCGTGATCGACTTCGTCCATCCGGCGACCAAGCACGACGATCCGGTCGTGACGCTCCACTCGCTGCTCGATCGCGACGTGTACCGCGGCGGCGCGATCGTCGTCGGCCCGGTCAGGCGCGGGCGCGGCCGGCGCGTGCGGGTGGAGCGGCGCGTGCTGCCCGTGACCCCTGATCAGGACCGGCGGGCCGAGGTCTTCGAGAGGGAGC
>DATNKY010000234.1:0-3093 GCA_035603155.1 Solirubrobacteraceae bacterium | reverse complement strand
ACGCGTGCGCTCGCCAACGCGCCGTAGTAGGCGCGGAAGATCAGGCTCGATCCATCGATCAGCAACCACTCGCACGGCATCCCGCGCCATTCTGCCGTGCCCGTCACACCGGCCATGCCAAGCTTGCGACCTGCTGATCCGCGAAGACTACGCGCGCTTCGGAGAGCGAGTCTTGTTTCTGGCAGCGTGTCACTGGTCCTGACGCGCGCGATCATTCTCCTGCGTATGTCCTTGACCTGATCGAGCTTTACCCAAAGGAGATGCGATGACCACCGCCGTGATTGGCGCCACCGGCCGCGTCGGCAGCGAGATCGTCCGCGGCTTACTCGCGCGTGGCGATCGGGTCGCTGCGCTTGTTCGCGACCCCGAAAAGGCCCGTCGCGCGTTCGGCGAGCCCGACGGGCTTCACATCCGTCGCACGCGCCTGGATGACCCAGGTGACCTTACCGAGGCATTTGGCGGGATCGGCACGGTGTTCATCGCGATGGGATCGGTCGGGATCGAGGGCGTCCTGCAGAGGGTCGCGATCAACGCCGCCGCTGGAATCTCCTCGATCGAGCAGGTCACCCGTCTATCGGTGCTCAACACCTCGGCGGACTCACTCGGGATTAACCAGCGAGCCCACTACAGCATCGATCAGTTTGCCGCCTCGACCACAGTGCCGTACTCGACGGTCCGCCCCGCGATCTTCTCGGCGTCGCTGCTGGCTGCGGCGCGGGAGGTGCGCGCGTCGCGAACATGGACCGGACTTGCCGGCAGCGGCCGCATGGCCTTGATCGATCATCGCGACGCTGCCGAGGTCGCGCTGCGCGTGCTCACCGACCAGGCTTTATGGGGCACGCACCACGACCTAACAGGACCTGTCCCGATGTCGTGGCCGGAAGCGCTCGAGCTGCTGTCGGCGGAACTCGGCGAGCCCGTCACCTTCCGGGTCGCGGCCGAGCACGAGTTCCTCGAGCGGCTCACCGGCGCTGGGGTGCCGGCGGGGACGGCCAAGCTGCTGATCGCGCGCGAGTGGTCGATCCTCGCCGGCGAGAACGACTACACGACCGACGCCTTCCAGCAGATCACCGGCCGCTCCCCGCGCCCGGTGGCCAAGTTCCTTCACGAGCACCGCGCGGAATTCGTCTAGTGCCCGCGCGTCTCACTCAACCGAAACAACGGGCAACCAGGACGCGTGACGCTCTCGTTTGCCTGCGCGTCTGCAAGAGTGCGCTCACGACCGAGGCACGCGCCCGCTCCGCCAGGCGAAGGAGCGAGGCCGCCGGACGAGTCGGCACCACCGGTCGAGTGAGCGTTAGCCTGATCGGATGGTCGACGGAATCGTGAAGCGTTGGGACGACGATGAAGGGTGGGGTGTTCTCACTTCCCCAGCTGTCCCTGGCGATGTCTTCGCGCACTTCAGCCACATCGATGCCGAGGGGTACCGGTCGCTGGACGACGGCGAGCGCGTCCGTTTTGACTGGGAACGCTACGAGCCCGGCCAAGACGGCTACTTCTATCGAGCCACGCGCGTCGTGCGACTGAGCGAATAGGCAGCGCCAGACTGATCGGGACCCGGCCGGCTTGTGTCGGGTGCGCGTCCGCGCACAGTCCGGACGCGCTCCCGGCGGGTCCCATTCGCTCAGAAATCGTCGACGATCTCGGCGTCTCCTTCGACGTGGGGTCCGATCACGAGTACCTCCAAGCCGTCTCGATCAGCTTCGAAGGCCCGGGTCACACCAGGACTTACGCGCACCGCATCAAGCGGCGCCAGATCGACGAGCTCGTCATCGAGCTTCACGCGACCCGAACCAGCTAGGACGACGTAGATCTCCTCAGCCTGCCCGTGCCGATGAGCGAACGCCTCGCGCTGCCCGGACTTGATGATCAGGTAGTTCAGACCAGTCTGCTCAGCTCCCAGATCTCCGCGAGCAAACCGCGCCTCCTGATTGCCCGACAAGCCATGCTTGACCGCGACATCCTCAACATCTCGAAGATTCGTCTTCCCGTAGCTCATGTCCCGGAAGCTACCCGGCGCCGTCGTTGCCTACGCGAGTCCTGACGGCTAATGGCGAGACTGGCCGAAGAGAGGTCGTGTGCAACGCACCTGCTTCGCGCGGAAGGAACGGCTGAGCCCGCCCTCAGATCCGAGTTAGCCGCGGATCACCGATCCGCGTGGTCTCTCGCTTGATCCGTCGGGCACGCTGGTCTACCTCAGCAGCGGCGAGGACCGCGTGCTGGCACTTGATCGCCTCGGAAATACAGTTCGCGACTCCGGGGAAATTCCCGGGCTTGATCCAGGCGGTGCCACGTTCGTGCCAGATGGTCGCTCGACGCTCCCTAGACGAGCAGCGCGTCGTCGGTACCCGTCGTCACCCAGCAGCGCCTCATCACGCAGCGCCGTAGTGAGCCGCTGCGGGTCGCCACTGCGCGCGCGAACCGCGCCGCCGGCACGGGCGGTCAGTTCTGCCAGCGAGGACGAGAGCACGAGCCGCCCGCGACTGATGAGCAGCACTCGGTCGACCGTCTGCGCGACCTCGGCGAGCACATGACTTGAGACGAGCACCGTGCGGCCCTCTGAGGCCAGCCTGCGCAGGAACTCCGGCAGCCAGCGAACGCCCTCCGGGCCCGAACGGCCGCGCTGGAAATCTGACACGGCAGGCCGCGACACCGGGTTGTCCCGGGCGAGGCGCTCTCGAACCGCCTCCTCCGAAGCAGCACAGACCACGCGCAGGATCTCGCGATCGCCAGCCAGCGGTCCGCCCAGCACGATGAATCCATCGTCGAGGAGGGAGTCCATGAAGTCGGCGTGCTCATCCCAGCCAACTTGCTCGCTTAGATCGCGCGACCAATCCCACGGACCGCCGCAATGCCGGAGGAGAAGTCCGAGCCGGGCGTCCACCGGCCGATCGGGATGCCGGTGGTTCGTCGATGACAGAAGTCGCGCGGATTGTCCCTGTCGGCATCGAGCTCGCGACTCGCGCATAGATAGGCAGAGGTGGATGGCGGCCTGAGAGTTTGCCGCATAGCTGTGCCCGCTCGGCGACGCTGGGCAAAAATGCGTTAGTGACTCTTCTGGCGCGTCAATCGTGGCAGATAGCGTTTGACGAT
>DATNKY010000365.1:0-9753 GCA_035603155.1 Solirubrobacteraceae bacterium | reverse complement strand
GTCCGGTTTCGATGCCGGTGATCGACCGGCTCGCTAGCGGTGTCGTGACCGCGGCGCCGCCGATCCTCGTCGCGCTCGGCATGTGGCTCGGCTGGAGCCATGGCCTCCTCGTCTGGCAGGACCTGCTCGTGCTGGCGGTGTTCTACATGGTGGTCGGCTCCGGGATCAGCGTCGGCTTTCACCGCCTGCTGACGCACCGCAGCTTCAAGACCGGCCGCCTGACGCGCGCCGCGTTCGCCGCGCTCGGCTCGGCTGCCGCCGAGGGACCCGTGATCGACTGGGTCGCGACGCACCGCAAGCACCATCAGTTCTCCGACGCGGAGGGCGATCCGCACAGCCCGCACCTCGATGACCGCCACGGCTGGCGCGGGGAGCTGTGGGGGTTCTGGCACGCGCATCTCGGCTGGGTGTTCTCAGACATGGAGGTCGCCGACGAACAGCGCTACGCCAAGGACCTGCTCGCGGACCCGTGGATCCGGTTCGTCGACCGCACGTTCGTGCTCTGGGTCGCGGTTGGGCTGGCGGCGGCGTTCGGGCTCGGCGTCGCGCTGACGGGGACAGTGCAGGGCGGATTGACCGCGCTGCTGTGGGGTGGCGCCGCGCGGATCTTTTTCATGCACCACGCGACGTTCAGCATCAACTCCGTATGCCACTACTTCGGCCGCCACGATTACGACACCGGCGACGAGTCGCGCAACGTGTTCTGGCTCGCGATCCCGACCTGGGGCGAGGCGTGGCACAACAACCACCACGCGTTTCCGACCTCCTACCGCCACGGTCTGCGGCGCTGGCAGCTCGACCCGTCGGCCGCGATCATTCGGACGCTCGAGTTGACCGGACTGGCCTGGGACGTGGTCCGGATCGACCCGGCCCGCCGCGATCGCAGGCTGATCGCGGCGCAGGACGCCTGACCGCGGCCCGCTAAGCTCGCCCGCGCTTTGCCTTTCGCCCGCACGGCCACGTTGCGCCGCGAGATCGAGGCCGCACTGCCTCGGCGTCCGTTCGCGATCACCTTCTGGGACGGGACCTCGGTCCCGGCGACCGAGCCCGACGGGCCGACGTTCACGATCCATTCGCCCCAGGCGATCGCGCACGTGCTGCGTGCTCCGGGCGAGCTGGGGCTCGGGCGCGCGTACGTGCTCGGGCTGATCGACGTCGATGACATCGACAAGGCGCTGCGGGTCGTCGACACGTTCGAGGCCCCCGAAATTCCAATCCGCCGGATGGGGGGACTCGGGTTCGGGCTGCTCCGCGCCTGCGGGCTGGCCATGCCGCCGCGGCCGCCGGCATCCGAGCTCAGGCTGACGGGCGAGCGCCACACGATCGGCCGCGACCGCCGCGCGGTCCGGTACCACTACGACGCTGGCAACGAGTTCTTCGCGCTGTTCCTCGATCCGTCGATGACCTACAGCTGCGCCTATTTTCAGGGCGGTGCGACGACGCTCGAGGAGGCCCAGCAGGCCAAGCTGGCGCTCGTCTGCCGCAAACTGGCGCTGCAGGAGGGCGAGCGCGTGTTGGACGTCGGCTGCGGCTGGGGCAGCTTCGCGATCCATGCCGCGCGCAACCACGGCGTCCGTGTGCTCGGCGTGACCCTGTCCGAGCGGCAGGTCGAGCTCGGGCGTCGCCGGGCGCGTGAGGCGGGCGTGGAGGACCTCGTCGAGCTGCGCGTCGCCGACTACCGGGAGCTGGAGGGCGAGCAGTTCGACGCCATCTCGAGCATCGGCATGGTCGAGCACGTGGGGGAGGAGCGGATCGATCTCTACATGCGCACGCTGCACGGGCTGCTCAAGCCCGGAGGCCGCCTGCTCAACCACGGGATTGCGAAGCTGGCGGACCTTGACACCGAAGACGAGGGCGCGTTCTCGGAGCGGTTCGTGTTTCCCGACGGCGTGCCGCTGCCGCTGTCGCGGATCGAGCTCGCGCTCGAGCGCACCGGCCTCGTCACGCGCCACGTGGAGGGGCTCCCGGACGATTACGCCGAGACGCTGCGCTACTGGATCAGCAGCTTCGAGAGCAGCTTCGACAAGGCCATCCGTCTCGCGGGGATCGAGCGGGCGCGAGTGTGGCGCGTCTACCTACGTGCCGGCCGGCAGGCCTTTGAGACGGGTTGGGCGTCCGTCTACCAGGTCCTCGCCGACAAGCCCGCTTAGCGCGACGCCGCGCGGCGGCACCGGCGAGGACTGGACGATCGAGGTCGTCGTCTGGCCGTGAGGCACGAGCTGGTCGACCAGCTCCTCGAGGTGTGAGACGTCGCGGACGTGGGCCTTGATCAGGTAGCAGTCCTCGCCCGTGATCCGGTGACATTCCACGACCTCGTCCATCCCGCGGACGAGCTGGGCGACCTTGTGCAGCTGGTGCGGCGCAGGACGCATGCGGATGATCACGCTCAGCGAATAGCCGGCCGCGGCTGGATCGACGTCGGCGTGGTAGCCGCGGATCACGCCGGCCGACTCGAGCTTCGAGAGACGTTCGGCGACCGCAGGCGGGGAGAGATGCAGGCGCCGCGCGAGCTCGGCGACGCTGAGCCGCCCGTCGTTCTGGAGTTCTCCGAGGATTCGACGGTTGATAGGGTCAAGCAGGCGCTCATCCAAAGGCAAACCAGAACAAATTATATATAAATATTATTGGTTTGGGAACCGTTGCCTGTGATCATGAAGTATCCATCAGCGCCGGCCGCCGCCCCACGTCTACTTCATCGTCAGCGCCCTGTTTCATTACCTGGGGCCGTCGTTCGCGGTGCTGCTGTTCGCGCGCGTGCCGGTGCTCGGAGTCGCCTGGCTGAGGATCGCGTCGGCCGCGCTCGTGTTCGCGCTGTGGCGGCGGCCGTGGCGCGCGCTGCGCGAACCGCTCGTGCTCGCCTGGGGCGCGACGCTCGCGGCGATGAACTGCTGCTTCTACGAGGCGATCGCACGGCTACCGCTGGGCACCGTGGCCGCGATCGAGTTTCTGCCGGTGATCGCGCTCGCGGCGCTCGGTGCCCGCAGCGCCCGCAACACGTTCGCACTCGCGCTCGCCGTCGGCGGCGTCGCGCTGCTCAGTGACGTCCAGCTGTCGGGCTCGCCGCTCGGGTTCGCGTTCGCGCTCGCCAACGCGACCCTGTTCGCGCTGTACATCGTGCTCGCCCACCGCGCGTCACGCCATCGGGCGATGACCGGGCTGAGCGGGCTCGCCGCCGCGATGCTGGTCGCGCTCGTGTTGGTCACGCCGGCCGGCGGCTGGCAGGCGCTGCCGGTCTTCGGCACGCCGCTCCTGCTGCTGGCCGGAGTCGGCGTCGGGATCTCGTCGTCGGTGATCCCGTACGTGACCGACCAGCTGGCGATGGCGCGACTGAGCCGGGCCACCTACTCGCTGATGGTCGCCCTGTTGCCGGCGACCGCGGTCGTCGTCGGCGTGATCGTGCTCGGACAGGTACCTGGCCCGGCAGAGCTGTTGGCGGTCGCGCTCGTGATCGCCGGCGTCGCGGTACACCGAGACGCCGGGTCGCCGGTCTAGGCGGGCGTGTTCTCCTCGGCCTGGGCGACCTCGCCCTGGCTCTCGGTCTCGGGCTCCGCGGCCGGCTCGGGCGCGTCTGTCGCCTCGGCGATCGCGTGCGCGGTCGCGGCGCCGGCCACGCCTGCCAGCAGCGCCCACGCGGCCCATTTCGGACCGTGCCGCTCGCTGCCCAGCGCCGCGTCCACGGACGGCGAACCGGGACCGGTCTCAGCCAGCGCGAGGACCGCGGCGATCAGCACGACGTTGTACTCGTAGCCGCCGTTAGTCGCCCACGGGCCGTTCTTGAGGTGGGCGCGGTTGATCGCGGTCAGCATCGTCGCGGTCAGGACCGAGGCCGCGACCGGCGTCGCGGCGCCGAGCGCGATCAGCGCGCCGCCGCCGGCTTCGGCGGCTCCCGCGGCGATCGCGTGGCGCTTGCCGGGCCGCAAACCGAGGGACTCGAAGCCTTGGGCGGTGCCCTCGAGGCCGTAGCCGCCGAACCAGCCGAAGAGCTTCTGGGTGCCGTGTCCGATGAAGAAACCGCCGACGGCGAGGCGGAGAAGAAGGCGTCCGATTTTCATCGGCGGGATGCTAACAGAACTGTTGTGCGCACAACCGACTGGTGGGTGGCTGGCGCCTGAATTCGCTGCATAGGCGCCACATATGCAGCTTTGCAACCGTCTGCAGATCGGCCGGGAGTTCGTCTGCGGAGGTCCATTGTTGTGCAGTATGGTCCGCGCGAGCTCAGGCTAAACATGAGGAGGGAGTGGGATGAGCACCACCGTCAATGTGCGTCTCAACGTGAACGGCGTCGAGCACGAGCTCGAGGTCGAGCCGCGCCTGCTGCTCGTCCACGCGCTCCGCGACCAGCTGGGGCTGACCGGCACCCACGTCGGTTGCGACACGTCCAACTGCGGGGCCTGCACCGTTCACGTCAACGGCGAGGCCGTGAAGTCGTGCACGGTACTCGCGGTCCAGGCCGACGGCGAGCAGATCACGACGATCGAGGGACTCGGAACCGAGGAGCACCTGCACCCGATGCAGGAGGCGTTCTGGAACAACCACGGACTGCAATGCGGCTACTGCACGCCGGGGATGATCATGGCTGCCTCGGCGCTGCTCGAGCGCAATCCGAACCCGAGTGAGCAGGAGGTCCGTCACGCGCTCGAGGGCAACCTGTGCCGCTGCACCGGCTACCACAACATCGTCAAGTCGGTCCTCGATGCCGCCTCCAAGACGTCCGGGGTATCGGCATGAGCGTCACTGAACAAGCACCCTCCGGCGGCCACGTCGGCCGCGAGCTGCGGCGCAAGGAGGACCCGCGGCTGATCACCGGCCGGGCGCGCTACGTCGACGACATCGCGCTGCCTGGGATGCTGTGGGCGGCGTTCGTCCGCTCCCCCGAGGCGCACGCGAAGGTCGTCTCGATCGACACCTCGGCAGCCGCCGCTCGGCCGGGCATCCACGCCGTCTACACCGGCGATGACACGTCCGAGCTCGCCGCGCCGCTGCCGATGGCGTGGGTGCCGCCCGGCGTCGACGTCAACAACCCCGAGCACTGGGCGCTCGCCCGCGAGGAGGTTAACCACGTCGGGGATCCGGTCGCGATGGTGATCGGCGAGGACCGCTACGCGGTCAGTGACGCCGTCGAGGACGTGGTGGTCGAGTACGACCCCCTGCCGGTCGTCGTCGATCCCGAGGCCGCGCTCGCGGGAGAGCCGCACGTCCATGGAACGCTTGGAACCAACAAGGTGCACGAATGGTCGCTGTCCGGAGGCGATCTCGAGGTGGGGTTCGCGCAGGCCGACGTGATCGTGCAGCGCAAGATCGTCAACCACCGGATCGCCGGCGCGCCGATCGAGACGCGCGGCGTCCTGGCCGATTACAGGGCCGGCTCGCTGACGCTCTGGACCTCGACCCAGGTGCCGCACTTCGTGCGCCTGTTCATGGCGCTGCTGCTCGGGCTGACCGAGGACCACGTGCGCGTGATCGCGCCCGAGGTCGGCGGCGGCTTTGGCTCCAAGCTCCAGGTCTACGGCGAGGAGCTGATCGCGTGCTGGGCGTCGCGCAAGCTCGGACGCCCGATCAAGTGGATCGAGACCCGCTCGGAGAACATGCAGGTCACCCACCAGGGCCGCGACCAGATCTCTCAGACGAAGATGGGCGCCAAGCGCGACGGCACGATCACGGCCTTCCACGTCAAGATCCTGGCGGACTTCGGCGCCTACAACATGATCCTGACGCCGTTGATCCCGTCACTCGGTGCGTTCGTGATGGGCGGCTGTTACGCGATCCCGAACGTCCAGACCGACATCATCGGCGTGTTCACGAACAAGTGCCCGACCGACGCGATTCGCGGAGCCGGTCGCCCCGAGGCGACGCACATGATCGAGCTGACGCTCGACGCGCTCGCCCACGAGCTCCAGATGGATCCGCTCGAGCTGCGGCGCAAGAACTTCATCCCCGCCGACGCGTTCCCGGCGGCGGTCGCCACCGGCGTGATCTATGACTCGGGTGATTACCCCAAGACGCTCGACAAGCTGATGGAGCACGTCGACCTGGAGGCGTTCCGCCGCGAGCAGGCGGAGCTGCGAGACGAGGGCATCTACCGCGGGATCGGCTTCTGCACCTACACCGAGATCTGCGGGCTGGCGCCTTCGCGGGTCACCGGACCGGGCGGCGTCGGCGTCCAGGCCGGGCTGTGGGAGTCGGCGATGGTTCGCGTGCACAACACCGGCGCGGTGACCGTGTACACCGGCACCTCGCCGCACGGCCAGGGTCTCGAGACGGCGATGGCGCAGATCGTCGCCGACAAGCTCGGCGTCGATCCCGCGATCGTCGAGGTCGTCCACGGCGACACCGCGATCGGTCCCGAGGGGCGCAACACGTACGGCTCGCGCTCGCTCGCGACCGGCGGCGAGGCGGTCGCCAAGGCTGCCGACAAGGTGGTCGCCAAGGTCAAGGCGATCGTCGCGGCGGAGCTCGAGGCCGCCCCCGAGGACATCGAGGTTTCCGACGACAAGTTCTCCGTCCGCGGATCCCCGGACAAGGGGATGGCGCTCGCGGACGTGGCGGGGATCGCCTACGTCGGCGCCGTCCCCGAGGGGATGGAGCCGGGGCTCGAGGAGACGACCTTCTACGACCCGGAGAACTTCGTGTTCCCGTTCGGCGCCCACGCGTGCGTGGTCGATGTCGATCCCGACACCGGCAAGACCTCGGTCGTGCGCTACGTCGCCGTCGATGACTGCGGGACGGCGGTCAACCCGATGCTGATCGACGGCCAGGTCCACGGCGGCGTTGTGTTCGGGATCGGCCAGGCGCTGTACGAGCGAGTCCACTACGACGAGGAGGGACAGCTCGTGACCGGGACGTTCGTCGACTACGCACTGCCGACGGCGGCCGAGCTCCCGAGCCTTGAGACCGACCGGACCGAGACCCCATCGCCGGTCAACTCGCTCGGTGCCAAGGGCGTCGGCGAGGCCGGCACGATCGCGGCGAGCGCCGCGGTCACCAACGCCGTGATCGACGCGCTGCGGCCCCTCGGGGTCGACTTCATCAACATGCCGCTCAGTCCGATGCGGGTCTGGGAGGCGATCTCCGCTGCCAAAGGCGGGAATGGAGGTGCGGCATGATCCCCGCCGAGTTTGACTACACCGCTCCCGAGTCGCTCGATCAGGCGATCAAGGAGCTTGCAGACGGGGGCGAGGACGCGAAGCTGCTCGCCGGCGGCCATTCCCTGATCCCGCTGATGAAGCTGCGCCTCGCGGCGCCGTCCCTGCTCGTGGACCTGCGCAAGGTCCCGGGTCTGCACGGAGTGGAGCGCCAGAACGGCCATTGGCGGATCGGTGCCCTGACGACACATGCGACGCTCGAGCGAACGCCCGACCTGGGGATCGTGTCACGCGTCGCGGGGACGATCGCCGACCCGCAGGTCCGCAACCGCGGCACGATCGGCGGCTCGCTCGCCCACGGCGACCCGGCTTCCGACCTCCCGGCGGTGCTCTTGCTTTGCGACGGCGAGGTGACGCTCCAGGGACCCGGCGGCCAGCGGACGGTCGTGGCCGCGGACCTGTTCAAGAACTACCTCGAGACGGCCGTTGGTGAGGACGAGGTGCTCACCGAGGTCCGAGTCAACCCGCTCGACGGCTACGGCTACGCCTACCAGAAGTTCAACCGCCGCAGCGAAGACTGGGCGATGGTCGCCGTCAGCGCGGTGGTCAAGGCCACGGACGGCACCTGCGAGGACGTGCGGATCGGGCTGACGAACATGGCCGAAGTGCCGAGGCGGGCGACGGCGGTTGAGGAAGCACTCCGTGGCCAGGAGCTCAGCCCCGAGAACATCGCCAAAGCGGCCGAGCAGGCCGCGGAGGGCACACAGCCGCCGGCCGACCTCAACGCGAGCGCCGACTACAAGCGCCACCTGGCGCGAGTGCTGTGCAAGCGGGCACTGCAGGAAGCGGCCGGGCAGCCCTGAGCTGCTCGTTAAACTTCATCGAACATGATGCAGCTCGCGGACATCGATTCCGTCGAGTCCGCGACCGCCGCTCTGGCGGAGCAGTCCTATCTCGCGGACCGTCCTCTCGCGCTCGCCGTCTATCTCGCTGCTGCGCTCGAGCAGCCGTTACTGCTCGAGGGCGAGGCCGGCGTCGGGAAGACCGAGGTCGCGCGCGCCCTGTCGGCCGCCGTCGGCGCACGGTTGATCCGGCTGCAGTGCCACGAGGGGATCGACCTACACCACGCCGTCTATGACTGGGACTACCCGCGCCAGCTGCTGGCGCTGCGCGCGGCCGAGCGCGGCGTCGACGAGGGCGAGCTGTTTGCGCGCCGCTTTCTGTTGCGCAGGCCGCTGCTCGAGGCACTCGAGGCCGACCCGGCTGAGCCGGTCGTCCTGCTGATCGACGAGATCGACCGTGCCGATGACGAATTCGAGGCCTTCCTGCTCGAGTTCCTGTCCGACTTCGCGGTCACGATCCCCGAGCTGGGGACGGTCACCGCGCGGCGGCGGCCGATCGTGATCCTGACCTCGAACCGGACCCGCGAGCTGCATGACGCGCTCAAGCGCCGGTGCCTGTATCAATGGATCGACTACCCGAGTCCGGGTCGCGAGCGCCAGATCGTGCAGGCGCGGCTGCCGGGCGTCCCCGAGCGCGTCGCGATGCGGGTCGTCGAGGCGGTGGGGAGGCTGCGCGACCAGGGTGACCTGTACAAGCTGCCGGGCGTGGGGGAGACGATCGTCTGGGCTCAGGCGCTGCTCGCCGTCGGCGACGGCATCGGTCTCGAGGAGACGCTCGGGGCCGCGCTCAAGGTCCATGAGGACGTGTTGCGGGTGATCGAGCGCGGGGTGCTCGAGGGTGTCTGAGTTGTCGACGGCCGCGGCCGAGACGGTCGCCACGCGAGTCGGAGAGCTGGCGAGCGCGATGCGGGCCCAGGGATCGCGCGTCGGCGTAGGCGAGGTCCTGGCGGGCATACGCTCGCTCGAGGCGATCGATCCCGCCTCGCGTGACGACGTCCGGCTCGCGTTGCGGACCGTGCTGTGCTCGCAGCGGATCGACCTCGATCGGTTCGAGCTCGCGTTCTCGTCGGTGTTCGGCGACGGACGCGTGCTTGACGGCGACGACCCGCTGTCCGAGCTGGGCGCGATCGAGAAGGCCGCGCTGCCGAGCATGGGGATGCCCGACACCTCCGGCCGGCCCGCCGCGAGCGACTCGACCCCGGTCCCGGCCGCGTGGAGCGAGATCGAGCTGCTGCGCGAGAAGGACTTCGCCCACTACACGCTGGCCGAGTCGCAAGCCGCGCGCGAGCTGATAGCGCGTCTCGCGCGGCGCCACCCGACGCGGCTCTCGCGCCGTACCCGCGCGTCGCGGCGGCGCGGCCACGCGCCCGACCTGCGCCAGACGGTCCGGGAGTCGCTGCGCACCGGTGGCGAGCCGGTGCAACGCCGCTGGCGCGCCCCGACGACGCGCCCGCGCCAGCTGGTGCTCGTATGTGACGTGTCGGGCTCGATGTCGCCGTACGCGCGGATGCTGCTGCAGTACATGCACGCCTGCGTCGCGGCCCGGCGTCGCGTCGAGGCGTTCGCCTTCGGCACCCGCCTGACCCGCATCACCTACGAGCTGACGGGCCGCGACCACGACCGGGCGCTCGAACGCGCCGCCGCGGCGGTGACCGACTTCTCGGGCGGCACGCGGATCGGCGCCGCGCTCGCCGAGCTCAACCGCGTCCACGGCCGCCGGCTCGGCCGCGGCGCCGCGGTCGTGATCCTGTCCGACGGCTGGGACCGCG
>DATNKY010000213.1:0-15794 GCA_035603155.1 Solirubrobacteraceae bacterium | reverse complement strand
ACTCCGAGAAACGTTCGCATCGGAGGATGCCCCGCGGGGAACCCGGAGGAGTCAGGGTGGGCCGCCAGGTCCGGGAGTCGCAGGGTCTTCGGGTTGGTGATCAGTAGGCCCAGGATCCCGCGACCGCGCGGGCGGGCACCGATCGCTCGCTCCTGCTCATCCGTCAGGCCATGCGTGAGAAAGCGCTCGAGCTCTCGGCGGTTGGCGTCCAGAACGCCCAGAGCCGCGTAGCGGGCGCGTGTAACCTCGCGTGCGGTCTGCAGAAACCGCTCGAGCACGGTCTCGAGATCGAGTTCTGAGATCAGCCACTGGCTGACCTCCATCAGCCGCCGTAGCCGGGCCTGGTCAAGGGTGGTGCTCATGCGTTCTCTGCGCGGCCGTTGCTGCTTTGCGGCGAAGCGGCGTCGCCGCTTCGCCGTCACGCTACACCCCCGACAAGTCCGCCACCGCCACGCGGTCATCCCTGCCGGGCGGGTGAGGCGTCTGAACCGCGGCCGGAGTAATGATCAGCGGGCAGGCGCAATCGCGCACGAGAAAGTCGCTGGTGGTTCCCAAGACGACCCGCCTGACGATCCCGTTATGACGCGAGCCGCACACGAGCACATCGACCGTCTCGCTGAACGCCGCGAGTTCCTCTCCGAGTGCGCCGATCACGACACCGAGATCGACATCGCCCAGCTCCCCGAGATGCTCCCGAGCGAGGGCGATCTGGGCGTCGGGGTCCTCGACCACGGCTGGCGCCCATCCACCCGCTCCGTACACCTTCAACTGCACGACGTGGCGCGCCAGCACGCCGGCCCCCATCTCCTTGGCGAGAGCCCGGGCGTGTGCGAGCGCGACCTCGCTGTGCGGCGAGCCATCATAAGCGACCCCGATGAGCCCGGGCCGCTTCACGCACTCGTGGTAGCCGCGTGGCGCGACCGCCGCCGCGCACGGCGCGCGGTGCACCGCCGCCCGCGTGTTATCGCCGGCGAGAACCCGGCCGACCGAGGAGCGATGGCAGCTTCCGACCACCAGTAGATCCGCGCCACGGCTCTCGGCTGCATCACGCAGCCCAGTTCCCACGGCAGGCCCGAGCACGCTGAACGTCTCGGCCGCCGGAGCGGAGCGCTGTTGCTCGGCTCTGAGCAGCCGGACCGACTTGTCTCGCGTCTCTGCATCAAACGCTGCGCCATAGCGGGGGGGTGCCGGAGCTTCGAGCACCCGCACATGTACCAGCGCCAGCTCCTTGAGCGACGGCGCCAGCGTCTCCGCGACCGCCAGCACGTCCCGGCCGGCGTCCGTCCCGTCGATACCTACAACCACGTTGGTGTACATGGCAGATCTCCTTGCCAATAGACACCGACGAAGCTATGACGGCGACCCGCACTGGCCATCGGTGCGGTCCACGACTCCCGTTGCGGGTTTCCCGCATCGAGTGCTCGGCGGACTGCCATCGTCGCCGCACATCAACGGCGCAACGATGGATGGGCAATTTCGTTACGACGAATTCTTCACGAGAGGACTGTTCACATGTCACGCAAAATATTCGACCAGCTCACCAGCGGGATCGGCGTTCTGATGGTCGTCGTGCTGCTCGTCGCCGGCGGTCTTTTGACCTGGGGTCATAGCTTCGCGAGCTCCAACGTTCGCACCCAGCTCGGCCAGCAGCAGATCACCTTCCCGACCAAGGCAGCCTTCGCACACGCCAAGCCCGGAACTGAGATCACCCCTGGCATGATCCCGTACTTGGAGAAGTACGCTGGACAGCAGCTGACCACCGGAGCGCAGGCCGCGGCCTACGCCAACCATTTCATCGCAGTGCACCTCTCCGAAATGCCCTACGGCGGCATCTACTCCAAGATCGGCACTGCGGCGATCGCCCAGCCCAACAACACCAAGCTCGCGGCGCTCAAGCAGACCTCGTTCACGGGCACCACGCTGCGCGGTCTGCTGCTGGAGGCCTACGCCTTCTCCGTCATCGCCTCCATCATGCTCTGGGGCGCAATCGCAGCATTCATCCTGGCGCTGCTCACATCCGTCCTCGTCGGACTCGGCCTCTGGCACGCCTCGCGCACCCCAGAAGAGGCTCGGCTGCTTGAACGGGACGCGATCGCCATCGCGTAAGCCTCACGTCACAGCAACCCCCCACCACGACGCCCACGCCGGCTTGCTCAACCGGCGTGGGCGTCATGCTGCGCCTGCTCGTGATCGCGGTCTCACGCACCCCAGGCGCGTGCGCAAGCTTCGCGATACGAGAGGCCGACCACGTCGATTGCGACGGTCGCGTCGCGGTTGTGCCATTCAGACCCGTCCCTAGGGCGGATGATGTCCAGGCCGGCGAACGCGGCCGCGTTGGCGACGGCACCGAATTCGCCCGCGGCGACGCCCGCCGGGACATACCGGGGCGGGCGTCCGAGAAGCGAGCCCAGCCGGTCCAGCACGCCGACCGCGAACAGGTGCAAAAGACGGCTCGGTTGGGCCATCTTGGTCCCGGCAAGCCCGTCCACGAGCGGGTTCTGGGCCATCGCGCCGCGCAGCCTGGTGTCGGTCGCCGCGATCTCGACCACGTGCAGCCCGAGAAAGGGGTCCCCCAGATGAAGATCTGCGTCTCGTCGATGTCTGGATCGGCGATCGCCCAGTCGATGACGGTCCGGTAGTCCCCCCGGGATCCGCACCGATGCACCGTGTCAAAGTCGCCCAAAGGGAGCAGGCACACGGTGAGCGGACTGCTCGTGATGGCCTGCTCTACAGCGTGCTAGTCGAGCGCGGCGGCGTGAAGACCGCTGCTGGGCCGCTCGCGCTGGTCCCACCAGGCGTTGATGACCCCGATCGCACCGCCCATGATCCCCTCCTTGAACGCCGCCGTGTCGTTGACGTTCGGCAGCGGCTCGTCGGGCACCGACACCTCGAGGAATTCACACAGCGGTCCCCAGCCCTCGCGCGGCTCCCATACCAGCAGCCGGTCCGCGGGCACGTCGGCCTTGACACGGTCGTTCCAGCGATCCATCGCCGCGGCCAGGCCGGCGTCGTCGAACGTCGCCTCGGGTGGCGCCAGGGCGCCGTCCGGGTCCCGCCAGGTCATCACGATCATCAGGTCCATGAACCGCTTCCACAAGGGGTCGAGCACCGCCCTCGCTTCGCACAGGTGGTGCATCACCGAGTCGCCGAAGTAGATCGCCCAGACGGTGTCGCGCATGCTCTGCACCCAGCCCTCGGCGCTGCGGACGCTCAGCACCACCTTCGAGTCGGGGTAATACTCGAGCAGCTCTTTGTAGTAGCGCGCCCCGGGCCAGTCGCAGGTCGACTGGGCATCCCCGAAGATCGTCTCCCAGTCCGGGTTCCCGCTCGCCACCGCCTCCCACTGCGACAGGCCCTTGTCCATGTCCATGAGCACATCGCGCATGTGGTAGCAGGGGCCGAACCCCAGCTTCTCGTAGGCGATCGCCTGGCTGGTGGTTGCCGTGCGTGGAAGGCCTGCTCCGATGACTTTCATCTATCTCCTCGGCTGAAACTCCGGATGCGGCGGTTCTATCAGAGCGACCACCAGCCCGTAGGGTTCAGGATCGCGGCGGCTGCGCAGCATAAGACCGCATCCTGGTCCAGCGCGTCGAGATCGTGGAAAGCTTCGGGCAAACTACGGTCGAATTCGCGGCTACATCGACCGGCGTCTCTCCGGTTATCGGCGACGCGATCGCGCTTCTCGCAGGTGCACTCTGGTTCGCGCTCGCTGCTGGCTACCTGCGCCAGGGCGCTCAGCAGATCCTGGTCGACCTGCGCGACACCGCCGACGGACCAATGCTCGCCGTGCCGATCATGTGCGCGCTCATTCTCGGGTCTGTTCTCTCAGCCCACGCACGGACGGCCGGTCATGTCGTTGTGATCGCGTCCCACGCGAGACAGCCGACCATCCAGCGACGAGACCTACCGTGCGAGATCGGGAGAACCGCCGTGCGGCCAACGGCAGGCGGTGCCTGTGAGCCGATCGCGCGCGGTCGAGCACGCGATTCCAATCTGAGGAAGCCGTCGACGAGGCTTGCCTGCGAGTTTCGATGCCGGCTGCCAGCTCACCCGAAGATCAGACCTGGGGCGCGTCGGCCAACTTGGAAAGCCACTGTTGCATCAGCAAGCGCTCTGCATCGGTGAGGACGCTTCGTTCGCTGTTGAGCTTGCTCTGCAGGGTGGCGGCGGTGCTGGCGAGCGTTGGCTCACGCGAATCGGTCGGCTTCCGTGGCTTTGACGTCGCGGCATTCGGTCCACTCACTGTGACCGCCGCAATCACCGCGTCGCGAAGCGGCTCGGTGAAGTTACCGTCGTCGAACAGTTCTGGCTGGGAGACGAGCGATAGCGCAGCTCCGGTGACGGCAGCCATGACGACGCGGGTCGCCGTTTCCGGCGATACGCGGAGCTGGCCGCGCGAGGCGCCAAGCTCGAGCACCATCCGGAGCATCTCGTGCGCTTGCCCGGCGGCGTGGCTCGTCCGGGATACGGCCGGCGACCACAGTAGCCGGTACATGCCCGGATTCTCACGCGCGAACTGGAGGTGGTTGTCCCAGCCAGCCCGCAGGTCGTCAGCGACGTCGTCGTGCGCGGCCGACGCCGCCTCGCGTTTTGACTCGAGAAACCGCTCCCAGCCGAAGTCCACAGCCGCCGCGAGCAGGCCGTCCTTGTCGCCGAAGTAGTGGTAGATCGACGGCGCGGAGACCCCTGCCGCCTCACACACCGCGCGGGTCGAGATCTCCGTATCTGACGACCGAGCGATCAGTTCAGCGGTCGCCCCGAGGATCCGGTTCTTCACAGCGCTCATGAGCCCAGAATAGCATCCAGGCTAGCGACGCTATAGAAATGCCTTGACAGTCGCTAGTCTGGATGTTATAACAACGCTACACAGTCTTGTCTAGCGCAGATGTAGGCAGATGTAGCGCTCGCTCTTCACTGCACAGGAGGACCCCGCTGCAGTCACCAGCCTTGAACGAGTCAGGCGATGGGCACCAGCTAAGGAGATCGACATGATTGTCATCACCACCCCCACAGGCCAGATCGGCAGCCAGGTCCTCGAGAGCCTGCTCGACAGCGGAGAAGCCGTCCGCGTCATCGCGCGAGATCCCTCCGCTCTCCCGGCCGACACACGCGGTCGCCTCGAGGTCGTGCAAGGGTCACACGGCGATGCCACCATCGCAGACGAGGCATTCGCTGGTGCCGACGCAGTGTTCTGGTTGGCGCCGCCGGATCCGCGCGCGCCCTCGGTTGAAGCCGCGTTCGTTGGCTTCACGCGGCCCGCGGCCGAGGCATTCAAAAAACAGCGCGTGAAGCGCGTCGTCGGCGTCTCAGCGCTCGGGCGTGGCACACCGTGGGCTGACCACGCCGGGTACGTCACGGGCTCACTGGCGATGGACGACCTGATCGCAAGCACAGGTGTCGGTTACCGGGCGCTGACCGACCCGTCGTACATGGACAATATCGCCCGCCAGGCCGCGGCGATCAAGAACCAGGGCATGTTCTTCTCGCCGATCGCGGGCGAGCACAAGCTGCCAGCCGTAGCCACTCGCGATATCGCCGCTGCTGCGTCGCGTCTGCTGCTCGACGAGAGCTGGAGCGGCGTCGGGGAAGTTCCGCTGCTCGGCCCCGAGGACCTGTCGTTCAACGACATGGCCGAGATCATCTCCGGCGTTCTCGGCAAGGGGGTCCGCTTCCAGCAGACCACGTTCGAGGCCTACAAAGCCAGGTTCGTCGAGCTCGGCATGTCCGAGGCGATGGCCCAGGGCATGACCGACATGGCCGCAGCGAAGAACGAGGGCATCGACAACGCCGTCACGCGCACTCCGGAGAACTCGACACCGACGAGCTTCCAGCAATGGTGCGAAGAGGTGCTGAAACCGGCCGTTCTGAAGCCAGCCGCCACGGCGTAGATCGTCGCGTCGGCGACCCTCCTCTCATCGAGGTTGGCGAGCGAGGCCGTCGCCGGCGGGCTCCCGCCGTCACCGAGCACCGCGAGCACGCGGGCCACTGATCGAGCGCCACGAGCGCTGCTCCTGACAAATGGGGCTCACGAGCTGTCGCCGTTCGCGGCCGGAGGGTGGGATGTGACGAGGATGGCACATGAGCTGGCGACGTTCTCGGCTGCAGGTAACGACATATCGCTGCTACCACGCACGCCGTTTCAGATCCTGTACGTCGGGGAGGGAATCGGGAGCTTCACCATGACCCCTGACGGGGGCCTGTAGACCGAGGGTGGCAACACGTTTACCGTGGCTCGGGGACGACACTTTTTCGCGCCTGTGTTCTTTGTCGACGATTCACCTCCGGCGCCGAGAACGTTCCCCAGCGCCTATCTTGGTGGTCTCGGGTAACTCTTCACCCCCGACCAGATCGGGGGCCGTGACTTCGCGGTGACGATCGATGGGCACCGCTGTCCGCTCGGTCCGCTCTACCTGTCGCGTCCGGTGACCACGCCGCAGGGCGACGGAGGCGGTACCCACTTCCTCCTGCTGGGGGCGTTCCTACCGGCGCTGGCGCTAGGCACGTACACCATCGCGGTGGGCGGCTGGGTGTTCGGCGCCGTCGTGAAGTCGACGGGCATCGCGTACGAACACGAGGACCTGATCTACACGGTGACCGTGATGTAGCCCGTTCCGTGCGTGCGTGGGTCCTCGTGCGTTGCGTGCGGCTCAGTGGGCGGCGACGAGCACGAACGCGCGCGAGATTCGTTGCCGAACTCCGTGAGTTGGTGGTTGCGACTGCAGGGCGTCGCACGCTCGCGCGTACGCGGTCGACGGGTCTTGCAGATCGGTTTCGAAGACCTCGAGCCATTCCGGCGGCTCGGGGCTCCCCTCGATGATGCGAAATCGCGACGCGGCGTAGAAGAAGCCGGTCTTGACAAGAGCGGCCGCCCGCTGCTCCCGCACCGTGTCACTCCCACCGTCGGAGAGGATGACGTGCACGCCGGTGGGATCACCGTGGTCGCTGCCGGTCTCCAGCGACCCGGTCAGCGCGTAGGAGGCGCGGAGCGCCGGCGCAACGAGGCGGCTTCGCGGATCGTCGAACAGATAGCTCGGATAGTCGGGCGACTCTTCGGTCGCTGGCCAGGCCGATGCTGGGTCCCGGCTTACGATGTCGTAGATCGCCGCGTACCGTGGATCGGTCGGGGTCCCGTCCGCGTCTGGGTTCTCGAAGCGGTATACGTTTGCGATCAGGCCGGGGCGGATGATCGCGTGCTCGTAGTCGTCATACCAGGCGCTGTAATCGTCCGCGCGGCTGGCATCGGTCGCGTTGGTGAGCACGAACCGGACTCCTGTCCGCTCGCGAGGATGTGCGCGTCTGGTGGCCAGGTGCGTCATTGATTGCCCTGTTTGGGGTTCTTTAGTGGTGTTCATCGTCAGTCCTTTCGCCGCTTGGCTTGGGTAGAAGGTCGGCGTGGCGCGGTGTCGCGGCGTCGAAAAGCTCGACGTAGAAGCCGTGCGGGGATTGCTGGAGGGTGAAGCGGCGTGGGTCGTTCTCGGTGCTGGCCACGGTTGCTTGACACGGCCAGCCGTGTACGTCGAGGTCGCGCGAGCTATCGGCGAGCGAGTCCGTCCAGAATCCCAGGTGATGAAAGCTCACACCACCGTCGCCGGCGAGCGGGGTTCCGGGGACCGACTCGACAAGCTCGATCGCTGGAGGGCCACCTTCGCTATAGACCGAGTAGACGCTCGCCTCCATCACACCATCTGGTCCGCGAAGCGCAACTATTGCGTCGATCGGTGCTCGCCACTCGATCCCCAATGCACCTTGGAACTCTTCCATCGCCGCGTCGAGATCAGGCACGATGAAACCGACGTGAAAGAACGGGTTGCGGATGGCGGGCGGCGACAACTGGACCTCCAATGCGGACACTATGTCCGCTTACGTCCACGACGATACGGACACAGTGTCCGCTTGTCAAGTAGGATGGCCCTATGAGCTCCCTGACCACCAGTTCAAAGGCGCTACGAGCCGACGCGCAGCGCAACTACGACGCCCTGCTCGCAGCCGGCAAGAGCGTCTTCAGTCGATTCGGTGTCGACGCTCCCTTCGACGACGTCGCCCGAGAGGGCGGCGTTGGGCGGGGCACGCTGTACCGCCACTTCCCAACCCGGGATCACCTCTTCGTTGCCATCCTGCAGCAACGCGTTGATTTCTTAGACGCGAAAGCGACGGAGCTTCTGGACGCACCAGACGCTTGGCAAGCGCTGTCAGAGTGGCTTCGGCTGTTCGATCAGAGCGCGACTGAATACGGAGGCATGAGCGCCAGACTTGGCAGCAGTCTCGCCGACGACGGATCGCCGGTTGAGACGATGTGCCGCCCGATGAAGGCAAACTTCGCGCACCTCTTCGAGCGCGCCAAGAAAGAGACGCCCCTTCGGCCGGACATCACCGCCGTACCGCTACTCGCGATGATCAGCGGCCTACCAAAGGATCCGCGAAGCGGAAAGACGGTCGACCCATGCCTCGAAATCGTGCTGAACGGACTCCCCGCCTAGACCGTCAGGCAAGGAGCCAGCACAGCCCTTCGGCTCGTGCGGTCGCCGCGGCGGCGGGATCGCCACCGTCACGCTCACGCCCGCCGCTCGTCGCAGCCGTGTCTCGCGAGTTCTGTCGACACCCCGTCGACTACGAGGTTTTCCGGTCGCGGACTACGCGTCGCGTGATTCGATAACCGCCCGTCGCTGCGAGTGTCGAGGCTCCCCGGCGATGAAGCGACCCGATACGCAGCAGACCCATCACGTTCCTCGCCAGCGCAGCGGTGAGGGAGGCGGGCCGGGGGCATGAGGAGATAGGTGATGAACAAGCTGAGACGAGAGAGGCTGGTTGACAAGGGCAGTGAGTGATCGGCGCCGGATCCTGTTGTGCGACGCCGAGTCGCAGAGCTTGCATGCTCTGCGGGTCGTCTTGCACGACGCGGGCTTCGAGGTGGATGCAACCCGCACGGCGGCAGAGGCGCTCGACCGGGGCGCTCTGAGCCCGCCCGCTGCCGCGATCATCGAGCTCTCGCTGCCCGACGGGGACGGCGTGGAGGTATGCCGGCGCCTGCGCGAGTGGAGCGCGATGCCGGTGATCGTTCTGTCGGCCGTATGTGCGGAGGAGGAGCAGGTACGTGCGTTGGAGGCCGGCGCGGACGACTACGTGACGAAGCCGTTTCGGCCGCGCGAGCTCGTGGCCCGCGTGCTTGCAAAGCTGCGACGAGCCGAACCCGGACGCGAAGACCCATGCGTGGAACTGGACGGTCTCGAAATCGACCTCGCGGCACGCGCGGTGCGCCGCAAGGGTGACGAGGTCCACCTCACGCCGATCGAGTTCAAGCTGCTCGGGGTCTTGACACAGAATCGCGGACGGCTGCTGAGTCACAACGCGTTGTTACAGGAGGTTTGGGGCGCGGGGTGCATGAACGCCCGCCAGACACTGCGCGCGCACATCGCGAACCTTCGTCGCAAGATCGAGCCGGCCGACGGCGCGCCTCTCATTCACACCGACTTCGGGGTCGGCTATCGATTGGCAGACGTGCAGCGTGAGGGCACAGGTCGTGGACGGCATTCGGAAGAAGTGATTGATCGCGAGCTCTTTCGCAGTCGCGTTCCCGCGTTACACGACCCAAGGCGGGCTTAGGGCGGGAAGGGAAGGGAAGCCTGCGTCGGACCGGCGGTCCGTCGCGGTCTGCGCGTTGGTGCGCATGTCAACTGGCGGCGGGGCTTGGGTCCCCTCAGCCGCGCAGGATGAGGTCGACCGTCCGTGTTGTCTCGCGAAGGCCGTCCTCGCTTGTCAACCGGGCTTGTATGGCGACGGCGTTGCGGCGGTAACGCTCATCGCCCAGCAACGCGCTGAGTTCGTCGGCGAGACGCTTGGCGGTCTCGCGGCGCCAGGGTAGTGAGCGTGCCACGCCGAGCCGGGCCATGCGGATCGCGGTCTGGGGTTGGTCAAAGCCTCGAGGGACCACCACCTGAGGCAGTCCGGACCTGAGCAGCGCGATCGTTGTCCCGACGCCGCCGTGATGGATCGCGGCTTGGCAGCGGGAGGCGACCCGTGACAGCGGAGCGAACGGGGTGCTGAAGATCCTGGCATCGACCGGTAGCTCGACCGGGGTTGGAGTCGGACCGGTCAGGACAAGGGCCCGGTGGCCCAGATTGGTCACCGCGGCAACGGCATCGCGGTAGAAGTCTTGAGGATCAAGCGAAGAGCTAGCCCCCAGCGTCACCAGGACGGGCGGGTCACCGACGGACAGGAATTCCTCCAGGCCGGCGGGATCCGGAAATGACCCTCCGCGGTCCCAGATAACGAAGCCGGTGAGGGTTACGTTCTGCGGCCAGTCAGCCGGTCGGTCGACCACCGCTGGTGAGGCCATCACCAGATAGGGCCGGCCCGATTCCACAGGCACGAAGAAGGAGTCCGAGACGTCGCGAAGGCCTAACCGCTTCCGGGCCCGGTTGACCTCGGGGTCAAACAGACGGGCCATATTGAACCGAGTCGCCCGCCACGCCGCCCGGTTGACCGCCCGTCCGACCAGACCCGGCCCGAGCGCAACGCGCGTCGGTGCCGGCGACGCGTACACGGTCGGGATCAGGCCGGGAAACACGCTGATCGTGCCCCACCGCACCCCCGCATGCTCGGCCGCGACCGGCGCGGCGATCAGCGCAGGATGAGCCAGCAGCAGGTCGACCCCGCCGATCGACGCGACGAGGTCATCCACGTAGCGGTCCAGAACCGGGAAGATGAAGCGCCGGAACAGATGCGAGAAGCCGACAAAGCCCCCAAGCCGGCCGCTCAGGATCTTCGGATCCCCCGCATAGTCAGAGAAACCCCACGCCGGACCAATGCCCGAGAACTGCAGCCCCTCTCCCTGCACCAGTTCGTCATAGGCCGCCGACGCTGCGATCCGGACGTCGTGACCCGCCTCGGCCAAGCCCTTGGCAAGACCGATCACCGGAAAGATGTCTCCCCAGGAGCCCATCGTCGCCAGCACGACCGTCCCCATCACACGATTAAACCCGGACCGGCGACACGCCGCACTACGAGATGAGGTTTGAGTCGCGAATCCGCGGCTCGGCAGCCGCAAACGGCTAAGCGCTAGCTCACTTACGCTGTGGCGGAATACCCGCCCCACAAGGCGGGGGCTGCTCGACCGTGTACAAAGAAGTAGCCAATGACGAGTGCGTTTGCATCTGATCAACCCACGCCGACAGAGCTGGATCAGCTTGTGTACGTCCACGGGGGCGAGCTTGGTCTGAGCCGCGAGGGCCGCACCGGGGACTGGGTAATTCGCGACCCGCTTGGGGAGCGCGTAGCGGACACCGAGACGTTGGAGCGGATTCGTGCCCTGCGGATTCCTCCGGCTTGGACGCACGTTTGGATCGCCGGCTCCCCGAATGCGCACCTGCAGGCAACCGGCCTCGATTCCAAGGGCCGCCGACAGTACCTGTATCACCGGCTGTGGCGCGAGCGGCGAGACCACGAGAAATACGACGACATGCTCGAGTTCGCGGGCAAGCTGCCGCGAATCCGAGCCACCGCGGGGAGCCTTCTCGGTGCGAGCCACGGCGAGCGCGATCACACGCTCGCTCTGGCGATCCGATTGCTCGACATCGGCTTGTTCAGGGTCGGCTGGGACCGCTACGCTCGCGACAACGGCCACGTTGGCCTCACCACCCTCCGGCGCGAGAACGTGACGCTGCGGGGGCCGGAGGTTCATTTCGACTTTGTCGCGAAGTCAGGCAAGCGTCGCCGGATGACGGTGCGCGATCCGCAGTCGGTCGCTGCGCTGGCCAAGCTCAAGCACCGTCGCGGCGTACCGGATGAGCTCCTGGTGTATCGGTCCGAGGACCGCTGGCACCGGATCCACGCTCCCGACGTGAACAACGCGCTGCGCACCTGGGGGGAGGGCCCGTACTCGGCCAAGGAGTTCCGCACCTGGTCGGCGACCGTGCTCGCCGCTGTCGCTCTGGCCCGCGAGCACAAATCCGGCAAGCGTGGCCCGAAGGCGGTCAGCCGGGCAGTGCGCGAGGTGAGCTCAGCGCTTGGCAATACGCCGGCGGTCGCCCGTGCGAGCTACATCGACCCACGCGTGATCACGCTGTTCCAGAGCGACCAGGTCATTGAGCTTCCCGAGACGGCGCGGCCAGCCGCGTTCACACTGGAGATAGAAGTGGCCGGTGACAACGTCGGCCTGCAACTGCCGACAGACATCGACGGCGACGCGACCCGGCTCAAGGTCGAGGAGCGCGTGCACGCGCTCCTTCTAGATCCCCAGTTGAGAAACCGTTGAGCATCGGTACCTAACATCGGCCTGCGATGCGAGGTAAGCAGCTCAAAACAACCACAGGAGGTCCAAGCGATGAATATGACTTGGAAACCGCACGAAAAGCATGGTGAGTTGACCGAGCGAAGCGACTTGCCCGACAGCGTCTTCGCGTTTCCCAAGGAACGGAAAGAGCCACTGACCGATGCGACGCACGTCAGAAATGCGATCGCGCGTTTCGACCAGGTAACCGGCGCGTCTGACGAAGAGCGCGCATTGGCCTTCGCGAACATCAAGCAGGCGGCCGACTATTACGGCGTTGACATGAGTGAGAGCGACTGGGAGGACCTGGGCAGCCAGCCGCATACTGGACGGACCGCCGAGGATCGACGCGAATCGGCGCGCAAAGCCGTGGAGACCAAGAGGGAACGGGGCGAGCTCTAAGCCGAGCGGATCGCCGCCCCGAGCTGGTCGAGTAGCGCGAGCCAAAAGAGAACGAGCGCGGCCCGACTATCAGGCGGTGTCGACCAGCCGGACCACGGTGTCTCCTTGGCGCGCCGCGGGTTCCTCGTGGTCCGTCGCGGCGCGCAGGTCGCCGTTGCCGCCAACGAGGAACAGCAGCTCCGGTTCGGCGGTCAGCACGCCCCCGCCGTCGCTGTCGCCGTCGCCGTCGCCGTCGCCGTCGCCGTCGAGCGTGCTCGAGACGAACCGCGCTCCGTCGGCGAGCCGCCGGGTCAGCTCGGCGAGCGTCAGCGGTTTGGGTCCGAGGATGTCCGCGGTGTCCGTCGGTGCAACGAGGTCGGGCTCCTCCGGGTCCGGGGCGATCCGGTAGACGTGGCCGTGACCCAGATCTGCCCGCAGGTCGGCGGCGGCGAGTGCGTTGAAGTCATCGCTGCGCGACAGCAGCAGCGCGTCGGTGACCTCCTCGAGCTCCGTCTCGCGGCTGAGCGAGTCGACCAGGATCCGACCGCTGTCGGCTTTCAGCCCCGCGGCGTGAGCGGCCGGCTGGGACGACGGACCCGCCCACAGGCGCACCCCGACGCCGGCCTCCTTGAGCGCCGCGCCGATCGCCCGTGCCGGCTCATGGCCGCCGACGATCAAGACCAGGGTCCCCCGCGCGCCTGCCACACCGAGTCGTCGCGCAACGAATGACCCGCTCAGACCGTAGACGACGACAGTCGCGAAGATGACGACGAACACGATCGGCAGGATCCGGCCCGCGCCCTCGATCCCGGCGCTCGTGAGCTGCAGCCCGAATGCCGACGCGGTAGCGCCGGCGACGATCCCTCGCGGCGCCATCCAGGCGACGAACGCTCGCTCACGGGTGTCAAGTCTCGACCGCCAGGTGCTCAGCGCGACGATCGCTGGACGGACGATCAGGATCATGATCGCGACGAGCGCGAGCGATCCCGCGAGCACGTGTTTGACATCGCTCGGCGACACCGAGGCGGCGATCATCACGAACAGGACTCCGATCAGCAGCTGGACGAGCGTCTCGTGGAACTCGACGGCCTGGCGCACGTCGATCGAGCGTTGGTTGGCGAGGAACACGCCCATCAGCAACGTCGCGAGGAACCCCGTGTCGTCACGAATCAGGTCAGAGGCCACGAGCGCTGCGACCGTGGCCGCGAGCGTCGCCCCGACCAGCTGGCGAGGCGCGAGCCGCTGGATGCGAGGCAGCAGGACCCATAGCAGGGCGGCGCCGATGGCCCCGACGAGCGTGCCGACCACGATGCTGAGGAGCAGGTCCCCCGGGTGCCAGCCGCTCGCGCCTCCGGTCTGCACGATCTGGAAGACGACGACGCCGAGCAGCGCACCGAGCGGGTCGATCAACACCCCCTCCCACTTGAGGGCCGAGCGGACATCGCGAGTCGGCCGAATGAACGCGAGCAGCGGCAGCACCACGGTCGGGCCTGAGACGACCAGGATCGCGCCGATCAAGAGCGGCACGTCGCTCCCCAGGCCGCCGAACAGGAGCGCCACCGTGGCGGTGACCGCAAGCCAGGTCAGCAGCGTGCCGATCGAGACGAGCCGAATCACGACCGGCCGGATCCGTGGCGTGACGTCGCGAAACGAGAGCCGCAGCCCCGCCTCGAACAGAATCACCCCGACTGCGACGGAGACGAAGGGCTGATACAGCGGCCCGAGCAGATCGGCAGGCTGGACGTCTTTGGTCAGGATGCCCGCGATGAAGCCGACCGGGAGCAGGACCACGATCGCGGGCACCCGAACCGCCCGCGCCACGAGCTGCGAGCCGACCGCGAGCGTCAGGACCAGCCCGATTCCGAGCAACAGGTCGTTGGTCGAGAGCGCTGCGGTCATTCAGCGAGGACGGCTTAGTTTGCGCCGGCGCGAATGGCCTCGAGCCGGCGAAGACTCGCGGCGGGCCATTGTCTCCCGGTGTCGTAATAGACCTCGAAGGCCGGCGTCTCGCGACCGATCGTCACCCACCCGACCTTCGATCGGGTGAAGATGTGCACATCGGGCGTGACATCCGCCGGGTCGTCGAGCGTGCCGGCGCGGACAAACCACAACTCGGGAGTGGTGTACTCGCTGAACAGGGCGACCTCACAGACAGGGCAGCGAAAGATCCTCTGAACGCTGCCATCGTCGCGGGGAGCATCCACCGGCTGCGGTGCTTCTCGAAGCATGTCCACGCGTGCGGCCTCGATCAACAGGTTGATCGCGAACGCGCTGCCGGTCTGACGCTGACAGTTCAGACAGTGACAGCAGTGGACGAACATCGGCTCGGACTTCATCCGGTACCGAACACGTCCGCACGCGCACTGGCCCTCACGCTCCGCGCTCATGCCGCGGCATGGTACATCGGCCCTCGTTCATCCCTCAGAGCCGCGCGAGTGTTGACCCCGCACGACCCACGCACACGAGTCGAGAGCGCTTCCCGGTTCAGCCGCGTCGCAGGAGTCGGCCGACGGCGGCCATCATCTCCTCGGTCCGCTCGTCCTGTTGATCGGGTTCGGCCCCGATCACGCACGTGTGCGCGTGCCCGTCGAGCAGCCCGAGCGCGACCTTGTCGAGCGCGGCCTGCGCGGCGCTGATCTGGGTCAGGATGTCGATGCAGTAGCGGTCGTCCTGAACCATCCCCTCGATGCCCCGGATCTGTCCCTCGATTCGGCGCAGCCGGGCGAGCAGCTGGTCCTTCGTTGCGGTATAGCCCCTGGTCGGGGTGCCTGTGGTCGCCATGCCACTCATCGTATCATTACTCCTACCCCCTAGGGGTATTTGATACGCTCCGATTGTGAACGTGATCTGGCATGGCCTCAGGGACTCGTTTCTGATGGCGTGGGAAGTGTGGTGGGCCCTGGTGCTGGGGTTCATGATCTCGGCGATCGTGCAGGCGTGGGTGCCGCGAGAGCGGATCGAGCGCTTGATGAGCGGGTCGGGCCCACGACCGATCGGCTGGGCCACCGGCCTCGGCGCAGCGTCCTCGTCGTGCTCGTACGCCGCGATCGCGATCGCGAAGTCGCTGTTTCAGAAGGGCGCCAGCGCGGCGTCGGCGCTGGCCTTTCAGTTCGCGTCGACAAACCTCGTCTGGGAGCTGGGGCTGGTG
>DATNKY010000041.1:0-2660 GCA_035603155.1 Solirubrobacteraceae bacterium | reverse complement strand
ACGCGTTGGGATCACCGCGATGGCTCTGCACAGCATGCAACGCCTCCGGAAACGACACGCCCGGGTTCAAACGCACGAGCCCATACCCGCCCTGCCCCTTACCGCTGAACGACGACACAATGCTCACCGCCCCCGACACCGCGCTACCCGACACCGCAATGCCCGTCTTACCCGCAACCGCGACCTTCAGCGTCGGCAGCGTCGACACCGCGCTCGCCCCGCTCGCGCTACCTGGTAGCAGTGTCGCAGCGGTGATGGTAAGCGCGCAGGATGCTGCAATGAGCGCTCCGAATGGTTTGGGCATGTGGTGAGACCTCCGAGGGTTGATGGGTGGACTTTTGCGAGTTACAGCGTTCTGGCCTGGCGGCGAGGGCTTGTAAGCAAGGCTCCGGTCATTGGACGTCTGATGGCTGCGACGCGCGGTGAGCATCGCCGTGACCGTCGGCTGATTGCCCCGACCGCTTAGCCGTCGTGTTGAGCTCGTTGGACGAGAGCGCGTCTCGCTCACCGGGATCGGTCAGGCTGGATACGGCAGCGTCGAGCGAGGCGAACAGTTCGGTCCAACCGACAAATGTGCCCCTCGGTTCACCGTCGCGCCGCCAACGGCCGGTGATTGGAGGCCCGGTCGCCTCGATCTCGATCTCGAACCGTAACGGCTCGCTGACTGACATGATCGAAACGATCGTGCTTCGCCGAGAGCTTCGCATCGTGGACTACCCCCCGGTCTTTGACCGACAACACCCCCATGGATCGACTCGGTGTGGACTACGTTTGCCGGGCCGATGAGCAGCGGTGACCGCAGCGGGCTACTCGAGCGCGACACTGAGCTGCGCGAACTGGCCGCGTTGCTCGACCGTGCGGAGGCCGGATTCGGAGGGGCCGTCCTGATCGAGGGCGAGGTTGGTGTGGGCAAGACGGCGCTCCTCGAGCGGGGCTGCAGCGACGCCGAGCGCCGCGGCATGATCGTGCTCGCCGCGCGTGGCGGTGAGCTGGAGAGCGAGTTTGCTTGGGGGGTTGCTCGTCAGCTCTTTGAATCGTGGCTTGCGGGCCTGGACGTGCCGCGCCGCTCGGAAATGATGACCGGATCAGCCGCTTTGGCGGCGCCTGTATTCGGCCACCAGCCCGCGACACAAGTGCCTGAGGCACCATTCTCCGCGCTCCACGGCCTCTACTGGCTGACCGCCAACATCTCCCGCGCGAGTTCTGTGCTGATAGCCGTCGATGACCTCCATTGGGCTGATCTACCGTCGCTGCGGTTCGTGGTGCACCTCAGCCTCCGACTGGATGGTCTGCCGATCGCGTTGCTGATGACGAGCAGACCGCCCGGCTCGGACCCCGCCAGCGATGCCACTCTCCTTGCCCGGCTAACGACCGATCCGAGTGCCGCACAGCTTCGACCCGCGCCGCTGACTCAGACCGCGAGCGAACAGCTCGTTCAAGCGCATTGGTCCAGAGCGGCGGATCCGGAATTCTGTCGGGCTTGCTATGAGATGACCGGCGGGAATCCTTTCCTGCTGACGGCTCTTCTCGATGCATTAGAGGCTGAGCACACGCGACCGACGCTGGAGAGCGCCGCGCAGGTGCGACGGATGAGCCCTGGCACGGTGGCCAGGAGCGTCTTGATCCGGCTCGCCATGCTGCCGGACGGCTGTCTCGCGCTGGCGCGAGCCGCGGCCGTTCTCGGAGCCCGCGCCGAATTCCGTCAGGCGCGCCGGCTGGCCGGCCTCGAACGGGACCGGGCTATCGAGGCGATGGGCGCGCTTGCGCGGGCCGGAATCTTGCGCGGACAGTCCGTGATCGAGTTCGTACATCCGGTTGTGCGTTCCGCCGTCTACATGGACCTTGCCGCGGCTGAGCGCAGTCACTGGCACACGCGAGCCGCCGAGCTCCAAGCCGCCGACGGCACCGAGCCAGAAGAGATCGCACCTCACCTCTTGGCCTCGATTCCCGATGGCGATCCGACCGTCGTTCAGCGGTTACGGGAGGCGGCGGCGCATGCTCGGGCGCGAGGCGTGCCCGAGTTGGCCGCTGACTACCTGTCTCGGGCGCTGGTCGAGCCGCCGGCGTCGTCGACGCGCGCCGCGGTGCTGTTCGAGCTTGGTTCCGCTGAGTCCGTGCGGAATCCGGCAGACGCGATCTCGCATCTTCAGCAAGCGATGGACGTCGCGACAGCGAGCGACGAGCGCACTGCGATCGCGTTAGCCCTCGGCGACACGCTCGCTGCCAGTGGCAAGTTGACGGATGCGATCGGTGTACTCAAGCGCGGACTGTCCGAGCTCCGCGATCACCGGTGCGAGATGCACCCTCGCCTCCAGGCTGTGCTCTTGGCGACCGCCCGCTGGGAGCCATCGGCACAGGATCTGCGCCACGAGATCGTCGCGGAGCTGCGCGCCCGAGCCTCGGCAGGAGAACGGCTTGACGTGCTACTGCATACCCAACTCGCCATCGAGACCGCCGCCGCCGGGTTGGATCGAGAAGCCGCCACCATGCACGCCCGCGTTGTGCTCGAAATGGCACCGGAGCTCACACTCGGTGCCTCTACCGTGCCCGAGGTCGCGCTCGTGCTCACGTTCGCGGGCCACCCCGAGGAGGCCTGGCGTGCCACCCAGGCGTGGCTAAGGACAGCGCAACGACTCGGCTGGCCGTTGGGCGTCGCTACC
>DATNKY010000210.1:0-7179 GCA_035603155.1 Solirubrobacteraceae bacterium | reverse complement strand
AGCCCGCACTCCTCGTTCGCGCCTCGGAGGAGATTGGCGTTCCGATCAACGAGTTGTCGCCTGCCGAGGCAGACGGCCTGCTGGAGCTAGGCACGCAGGTCACGTTTCGCCATCCCCTGCTCCGCTCGGCGATCTACCTGGCGGCGCCGCCCGACGAGCGGCGTTCCGCGCATCAGGCGCTGGCGGCAGCCACCGATCCCGGGTTTGATCCGGATCGCCGGGCGTGGCATCGCGCGCATGCGATCGCGGAACTCGATGAGGATGTAGCGCGCGAGCTGGAGCAGTCCGCTGACCGGGCCCGTGCGCGAGGCGGACTCGCGGCGGCGGCTGCCTTCCTGGAGCGGTCGGCGGCGCTCTCGCCCGACCTGACTCGGCGGGCCCATCGCGCCCTGGAGGCCGCAACCAGCAAGCACCTCGCCGGGGCCACCCAGGAGGCGTTGCGGCTGCTCGCGAGCGCGGAGTCCGGGCCGATGGAACCGTTGGATCGAGCCAAGCTCAGGCTCCTGCACGGCGAGATCGTGGATCTGAGGCGCACTCCGGAGGCGCTGCCATTGCTGCTTGACGCGGCCAAGCAGCTCGAGCCGCTTGACGTTCCCCTGTCGCGCCACGCGTACCTGTCCGCCATACGAGTCGCAACCGTCGCCGGCAGGCTCGGCCCGGGGACACTGGAGGTCGCACGCACAGCGCTCCAGGCACCGCGTGTACCGGGCGAGCCCCGAGCCGTGGACTTGCTCGTCGACGGGCTGGCGGTTCGCTTCACCGACGGATACGCCGCCAGCGCGCCGGCCTTGAGACTCGCACTCCGCGCGCTTTGCGAGGACGGCGAGAGGGAAGCTGTCAGCGTCCGCTGGCCTTGGTTCGCCCGACGCGTGGCGCCGGAGCTGTTCGAAGACGACGCCTGGCACTACTTAGCCACTCGAAGCGTTCAGCTGACGCGCGAGGCCGGCGCCCTTGTCGCGCTCCAGGTCGCGCTCACCCATCTCGCGCACGTGCGCTGCTTGGAGGGCAACCTCGACGGAGCGAGCAGTCTCCTCGACGAGGCAGATGAGATTGCATCTGTGACCGGGACCGAACCGTTTCACATCGGACGTCTGTGGCTGGCCGGCTACCGCGGCAATGAGATGGAGGCGACGGTTCTGTTCGAAACGGCTGAGCCGGCCGCGATCGCGAGAGGCGGCGAAGGGATCGTGCTCACCTTCGCCGAACAGGCGCGGGCAGTTCTCTATAACGGGCTCGGCCGCTACGAGGCCGCCCTACCATCCGCTCAAAGCGCCGGCAAGCGAGATGAGATCATGGTGTCGGTGTGGTCGTTGCCCGAGCTGGTAGAGGCCGCAACGCGCTGCGGCCAGGGTGACGTCGCGAACGCCGCGATCGAATCATTGTCGGAACGGACACGCGCGGCGGGCACAGAATTGGCGCTCGGCATGGAAGCACGGTCGAGGGCACTAGTGAGCGACGGCGCGGTCGCCGAGCGGCTCTATCGGGAGGCGATCGAACGCCTCGGGCGCACTCGGTTGGCGTTCGAGCTGGCTCGTGCTCACCTTCTGTACGGCGAATGGCTTCGGAGGCGGCGACGCCGGATCGATGCCCGAGACCGGCTGCGCGCGGCCCAGGATATGTTCACCTCTTTTGGCGCCGAGGCGTTCGCCGCGCGCGCGCGGCGCGAGCTGCTGGCGACCGGCGAAACAGCCCGAAAGCGTACGGTCGAGACCCGGGACGAGCTGACCGCTCAGGAGACGCAGATCGCGCAGTTCGCCCGCGACGGTCTATCGAACGCCGAGATCGGCGCGCGGCTGTTCATAAGCCCGCGCACCGTCGAGTACCACTTGCACAAGGTATTCACCAAGCTGGACATCACGAGTCGCGAGCAACTGGACCGCGTGCGCTTGGGCGACTGAGCCTGGTGTCCCTGCCAGCGACCCCGCGCTGGCGCTCGTGTTGGAACTAGGGGTCCCCTGATGCGAGGGACCCCCAGTGCGACGACAGTGTGCGCACGGATCGCCGGCCGGTCGACTAGTGACCGATTCGGGCAAGACGAGGAAGGACAGACCTGATGGCAAGCTTCGATTACGACGTGGTGATCATCGGTCCGGGCTTTGGTGGAAGCGTTGGCGCGCTCCGAGCCCTGGAGAAGGGCTACCGAGTCGGCGTCATGCAGGCCGGCAAGCGGTGGCGAGACGAGGACACCACCGGAGCCGACATCACCAGGCCCGCATCCGAGCCACTCAACACGTACGAGGTGCAAGAGGTCGACGACAGCATGGAAATCCGGGGAAGAGCGCCTCAGTCCGCCTCACCCCATGAAAGGAGCAGACATGTCTAAGGTCCACTTCCACGAGAGCACGAAGCTCACGCCGCAGGAGTACATCGCCGGGCTCACCGACTTCAGCCCGGGGCGCTCAAAGGTGTTCAGCAAAAGCGCCGACGACTACCTGAAGGTTCATTCACTCGGCCCCACCGAGGCCGACGTCACAGAAGGCTCAGGCGGTGTCTGGGAGCGCCTGCACTACGACTGGTCCGATCCCAGCCACGTCGTTCTCAGGACCACCGACTCCAATGTCTGGGGCGGAGCGTCCGGCTACACGTACACCTTCGCCCAGCTGCCGAACGGGGTGACCGACGTGAACGTCGAAATCGTCCGCGAGGGGAGGAACGCCAAGGGGCGGTTCCTCGCACTCGTGCTCGGGACTGTAGGGAAGGGCGTCCTTGAGAAGTCGTTCGACCACAGCGTCAAAGCGATCGAGGCTCGCGACAAGGTCGTGTCAGCACAATGACCAGGGTCGCCGACCAAGGCGCCGAACCCGCGCCTCGCTCGATCGGCGCGATGATTTGCGGAGTGGCCGCGGGCGCGTTTGGCACCCTGGCTATGGACGCTGCGCTCTACCGACGTTACCTGCGCGGCGGTGGCGACGTCGCGTTCCCCGCCTGGGAGTCCTCCGAGGGTCTCGTCAGCTGGGAGAACGCGCCGGCGCCGGCGCTCGTAGCCAAGCAGATTCTCGAGCGCCTGTTCAAGCATCAGGTTCCGCCCGAGTACGCGCGGGCTCTGAACAACGAGACGCACTGGGGATTCGGCCTAGCTGCCGGTGCAGGGTACGGGCTCCTGCTTGGCTCGCGCAAGCCAAAGGTATGGTGCGGACTACCGTTCGGCGCCGCGGTCTGGGCTAGCGGATACGTCGTTCTCCCACAACTGGGCGTCTACCAGCCAATCTGGAAGTACGACCTCAAGACGCTTTGGGACGACCTGAGCGTGCACCTCGTCTACGGGACCGCGACCGCGGGCGCGTTCCGTTTGCTCACGCGGATGAACAACGAAAGGAGCACTCGTGCCTGACACCACCACAGCGAGCAACGGGTCTACGACGACCCCACCGTTTCAAGAGGCATTCGAGATGCTCAACGTCCGCCGAGAAGCGGGCGTTCTGTTCGCGGAGATCGCGGCTCCGCCGATGAATCTGCTCGGACCAGAGCTGGTCCGCGATCTCGTCATGCTGATTCAGCGCGCGGAGACCGACGAGACGGTCCGCGTGCTCGTGTTCACGAGCGCCGACCCCGACTATTTCATCTCTCATGTCGACCTGAACCGAGTCACCGAGTACCGCGCGGAGGCGGCGAAGCTGACCGGCGAGGCGTCGATCGGGCTCATGTTCCGCTATCTGAGCGCTAGTCGTCTTATCACGATCGCGCAGATCGAGGGTAGGGTCCGTGCCGCGGGCAGCGAGTTCGTGCTGGCGTGTGACATGTGCTTCGCGGCTCGCGAGTCCGCGATCTTCGGTCAGTTCGAACCAGCTTTCGGGCAGCTCCCGGGTGGCGGCGCCGCCCAGCACCTGACGCGCCTGATGGGGCGTTGCCGAGCGCTCGAGGTGATGCTGAGCGCCGAGGATTACGACGCCGACCTGGCGGAGCGGTACGGCTGGATCAATCGCGCGATGCCCGCGGACGCGCTCGGCGATTTCGTCAGATCCCTCGCTCACCGGATCGCAAGGTTTCCGGCTGCCGGCCAGGTTGTGGTCAAGGACAGAGTCAACGCGATTGCGCTCGCGCGCGTGGAGGATTTCCGGCGCGACTCGGATCTCTTCGGCGAGGAAGTGCGTGCCCCAGACTCTCAAAGGCTGATCGCAAACGCGCTGAAGCAGGGCTTTCAGACCCGTGACGCGGAACTTGCCCTCGCCGACATGCTGGGCGAATTGACAGTGAACGAATCATGACCCCTGTCACATTACGTATGACATGAATCCATGTGCCGTCGTCTGACCCGCGCAGCCCTCCCCCCGCGCAGACCCGGCCGGCGGCGGGTGGGTGCGGACACGCGCCTGCGGTATATCGGGGAGTAACCCGGAGCGCTCGATCACCGAAAGGAACGAAGTCCCATGACAGCTCCGCTGAACGTCAACGTTTTCACCGTCCCAGAGAAGGCTGTAGTGGGCGAACGGCCTCGGCCGTTTGGACCACCCATGGCATGGGATCCGATGACATCGACCCTGATCTTCGGCGAGAACGACGCCGTCCTCGTCGACACGCTCACCACCGTTGCCGAAGCCGAAGCGCTAGCCGACTGGGTCGCGCTGCACCACCGCAACCTGACCACGATCTATATCACGCACGGCCACATCGATCACTACGCCGGGCTCAGCGTGCTGCTGCAACGGTTCCCAGACGCCCGTGCCATCGCCACACCAAAGTCCGTAGCGCTGATGCAGAAGCAGACCCCACGGCTGTCGTCCTACCGCAAGCTCTGGCCCGGCCTGCTGCCAGCCACGATCACGCTGCCTGAGCCCTACGACGACGACGCGTTCACGCTCGAAGGACACGAACTGCGCATCATCGAGCAGGGCCGCACGGACGCTGTCGACACCACCTCGCTCCACGTGCCATCGATCGACCTCGTCGTCGCCGGCGACGTCGTCTACAACGAGTGCCACATGTTCGTCGCCGACACGACACCGGAAAGCCGCGCAAGCTGGATCGCCGCGCTGGACCGTTTGGCGGCGATGAACCCGAGGATTGTCGTCGCCGGCCACAAGAAGCCGGGCGCCCCCGACACATTGGCGGCCATCGAAGCGACCAAGCGCTACCTCAGCGACTTCGGCCGACTCCAGCAATCGACGTCCAGCGACCGCGTGCTCTACGACGCCATGGCCGAGCTGTATCCCGACTGGGTCAGCCACCAAGCGTGGCTGATGTTCGGATTAACCCCATCGCGATACCAACCGGACCGGAGCACGGTTTCCGTGTGACTCCTCTCGCCGGAGCGAAGTCTCGCCGCAGTGGCACCGCTGACTCTGGTATTCGCGAACAGTGGGCCGGGGCCCCTGCTTTTCCTGCGCGAGCGCTAGCCAGCCGGGCGCGCATCTCACTGCCGGTGCGGACGAGTCCCAGGAGGACGCGCTGGGATCGGCGCTCGTCTGTCGCCCAGGTCGTTGTTGGCACTACGCAAACCCTCGCATCCGCGCATACGAGGCATCTGGTCGGACAGGGGTTCCTACTGCGGCAGGAACGAAGCCGGATTGCCGTCTCGCGCTCCGACTGGAGGAGCCACTCGGTCGCCTGATGCTCTCCCAGCCCTGCTGGCTGCGCAATGCGCCACGGGTTCCGTCGCCCATCGGAGCCGGCCTCGCCGGTCAGGTTGGCTCAGGTTTGCCTCCCCCCGTCGGACTCGTCCGACTGCGACCGCGAACGCGGGTGAAAGCGTGCGCGAATCCTGCGGCGCGCCTTGGCGAGCCGGGATTCGGGATCCGGCGGGTGAGGTAAGGACCATTCCGTGGCGACGGCCGCACCGAACAGCACCGCTGATGCGAACAGGTAGACCGAGTAGAGGAACACGAACACGCTCGTCAAGGAGCCGTAGATGAAGCTCCACTTGGTCGCGTGCGAATACAGAAAGCCGGCCGCGAGAGATATGACCAGCGACAGGAAGGCAGTGACCACCGCGCCGGCCAGAGCGTCCGCGAACCGTGGCCGCTTCGCCGGCACGACGCGGAGGAGCAGCAGCACAGTTCCAGTCCAGAGTAGGAGCTGAAGAAGTTTCGCCACGACTATCCTCGCGGCGGTTCCTTGAAGACCGACCGCGCCTGCCACCTCGGCCACGAGGCCACTTACGACCTGCGTGACCAGGCCGACGCCGACCGATGCGAGCACCAGAATAACCGTCGCGGCCACGAGCCCTAGGTCGACCAGCTTTCCGTGCACGACCCCGCGGTCCTCCTCGACGGACATCGTCCGTTCGAGGCCGAAGCGGATCGAAGTCGTCATCCCGGACGCCGCCCAGACAAGCACAAGCAGGCTGACCAGCCCCGCCGCGCTCGCGGGGGTGGCGATGTTCCCAATCGCCTCGGTCACGTTCCGGCTGTTCACCGGGAGCGCGGAGACGATCCTGTTGATGACGTCGTGCTTGAGCTCCTCGTTCTGGAGCAACAGGCCGAACACCGACACGAGCGCCACCGAGAGAGGCGCGAGTGCGAACAGGACGCGATACGCGATTCCGGCGGCGAGGTCAGAAGCGCCAGAACTCAAGTAGCGCGACCCCGCCGCAGTAATCACGCCAGCCAATCTTCGTGCTCTCTTCCTCATCGCGACACGCCTGCGACATTGCAGCAGTAACGATTGAACGCCGAGGGGGTGGGGCGACAGCTTCCCTTCCGGATCGCTTGAGGACACGGTCGGACAGCTCCTATTAGCCCCGAACCAGCGTTCTGACGCGCGCCGCGCCGCGATGCTCCGTTCGGTCGATCTCGTGCGTCAAAAAGGGAGCGAGCCTGAATGGCGGCCTGCGAGCGTGGATGGCTGGCTTGGAGCGAGTTTGGGTGGCCTCGAGCGCGAGAAACGCCACTCGGAAACCCAGCACTACGCGATTCCGGTCTCAGGCGCGTAGCATCTACGTCGTGGAGCAGAGGCGCTTCGTATCGCACGCTGAAGCCGCACGGTTAATGCGGAGGGGGGGTTATTCCCAGGAGCAGATCGACCAGGTGCTACAGGAGCTTCCGGATCCGTTCGACATGGATAGTCAGCACAACGAAGCGGTGTTCTTAAAGCACGGAATTACGTACGGCCGAGCTATGGATCGGATGGGCGGCAGCCCCTGAGCGCCCCCCGAGTTTTGAGTAGGTTCTCGCGGGGGCGACCGTCCGGCCGCGCTCAGAGAAAAAAGTGCATCGGCGAGCGGCTTGCGCGGCAGCAGTCTCA
>DATNKY010000046.1:0-2447 GCA_035603155.1 Solirubrobacteraceae bacterium | reverse complement strand
GTGCTCCTCAGTCAGGGCACCGCCGCCGGCGGGTACACGTTGTTCATCAAGGACCGCAAGCTGCGGTATGTGCACAACTACGTCGGCCGGGAACTCCTCGGCGTCGAATCCGACGTCGACGTGCCGTCAGGAGAGCACGAGCTCCGCTTCGAGTTCGAGCCGACCGGCCCGCCGGACATGCCGAACGGGAAGGGCGCGCCCGGCAGGCTGCAGCTGTACATCGACGGTGACCTGGTCGGCAACGCCGACGCCGCCGTCACAACACCGTTCATGTTCAACCCCGGTGCGCTCACCTGCGGAGCCAACCCGGGATCCCCGGTCACCCCCGACTATGTAGGTCCATTCACGTTCACCGGAACGCTCCACAGCGTCACCCTCGACGTCAGCGGCGAGCTAATCCACGACCCCGAAGCCGAACTGCGCGCACACCTCGCGCGCCAGTAAGCGCCGCTTTCACTGCGCTCATCCATCTGGAGGCAGAAGAACTGTCGCGAGCTAGTCGGTGGGGCGCAGACCTGCTTCCGCGCCGCGGTGTGCCGCTTGCCGCACTGGCGACGCACCTGAGTTGCGCGGATAACGCGCACGGCGACCACGACGGCTCCCGCGGCTAGCTCGAAGGTCATGTGCTAGCCAGGCGCCCGTGTTGCACGCACCAGCGAAGTCGCCGCGTCGCCGGCGGTGGGAGTGTCCAAGGAAGTGTGTAGGCATGATCGAAGAGGACCGTCATGCCTTCAATCAAAGAGGAATCAGATGTTCGAGCGAGGGTCTCTTACCGGGTGGGCGCCGGCGAGCCGCCAGGCGAGCCGGCGCCCCCGCCTGGGATCCTTGGTGCGATGGAGGACGACCTGCGGGGCAAGCTGCCGGACGAGCTCGTCGATGAGCTGTTAGCCGGCGCGAGCAGCGAGGAGGAGATCGTCGGGCCGGGAGGTCTGCTCTCGCAGTTGACGAAGCGGCTGGTGGAGCGGGCGATGGAGGTCGAGCTGACCGATCACCTGGGCTACGAGCCGCACCGCGAGCCGCCCGGTGGGACCGGGAACACGCGCAACGGGTCGACGCGCAAGCGCTTGGCGACTGAGCACGGCCCGGTCGAGATCCACGCCCCGAGGGATCGGGACGGTTCGTTTGAACCGAAGATCGTGCGCAAGCGCCAGCGGCGCTTTGAGGGGTTCGACGAGAAGATCCTCGCGCTCTACTCCCGCGGCCTGTCGGTCCGTGACGTGCAGGCGCACCTGCGCGAGATCTACGGCGTGGAGGTCTCCTCCGGGTTGATCAGCCAGGTCACCGATGCGGTCATGGACGACGCCCGCGCCTGGCAGCAGCGGCCACTCGAGGACGTCTACCCGGTCCTGTTCCTCGACGCGTTCGTGGTCAAGATCCGCGAAGGCGGATCGGTGCAGCGCCGCGCTTGCTACCTCGCGCTGGGCGTGAGCATGGACGGGTCACGGGATGTGCTGGGGATGTGGTTCCAGGCCACCGAGGGCGCCAAGTTCTGGATGCAGGTCCTGACCGAGCTCAAGCAGCGCGGGGTCAGGGACATCCTGATCTGCTGCGTGGACGGCCTCAAGGGATTCCCCGAGGCGATCGAGGCCGTGTTCCCTGAGACGGTCGTGCAGACATGCATCGTGCACCTGATCCGCACCAGCCTCAAATACGTCCCTCGCCGGCAATACGACCAGGTCGTGAAAGATCTCAAGCCGATCTATACCGCGATCAACTCCGACGCGGCCGAGCAGGCGCTCGAGGCGTTCGATCAGAAATGGGGCACCCAGCTGCCGGTGATCACCCAGGCCTGGCGAGACAGCTGGGAGTACGTGATCCCGTTCCTGGCCTATGAACCCGAAGTCCGCCGCGTGATCTACACAACCAACGCCATCGAGGCGCTCAACCGACAACTCCGAAAGGCGGTCAAGACCAAGGGGCACTTCCCGACCGAGGACGCAGCCCGCAAACTGCTCTACCTCGCGATCCAAAACGCGGTCCCGCAATGGACCCGAACCCGCGGCTGGACGAAAGCCTTGCTGGCGTTCAAGATCCAATTCGGAGACCGCCTACCCGACTAAACCGCCTACACAGTTAGTTGGACACCCTCCCTCCGGAGCGGCGCTCCAGCCCACGACTTCGTTGAATGGGAGTCGGAAGCGTCGCGCTCGCGGGTCGCGAGCAGCGATTGTCCACTTCCACCATCACTGGATGTAGCGGAGGAAGCAATGACCGGCTTGTTGATCCTGAACTTGGTCCTGTCCATCGGCGTTGTCGTCGTGATCGTCGGCATGCTCGTATCTGCGATCCTGGCCGATCAGCGGGCCGACATTGCGCGGACGCTTCATGCCGTCGCGCCGTCTGGCTCGGACGTGACGGCGCACTTGCCCATCCTTCGCGGCAGTGAGCTGAGCCGCTCCGCGCAAATCACACGGACGAGGGATCTCCGCTCAGCGCCGGTCGCGGCT
>DATNKY010000052.1:0-4427 GCA_035603155.1 Solirubrobacteraceae bacterium | reverse complement strand
CGGCTGGCCGGCGAGGCCGCCGCCGCGGTGGCGTCGCGACCCGCCAGCACCGAGCCCACGCCGAGCGTGGCCAAGGCGATCGCGCCCTTGACGACGTCCCGGCGCGTGAGGAACGAAGGAGATCTCGTGGGTTCGCTCATCGCCGGACTTTGATCCTGGCAGGTCGGTCACGATGGGCTAGGGTTCGGGGATGAGCGCCGGCGCGCATGCAGGAGCGTCGGCGGCAGCGGGAACGGCGAAGACGGCGGGCGCGGCGGGGCTCGTCCTGATGACCCTCGCGGCCGGGCAGTTCGTCATGGCCCTGGACACGACGGTCATGAACACGGCGATCGCGACCGTCGCCAAGGACGTTGGAACCACGGTGACCGGGATTCAGACCGCGATCACTCTTTACACGCTGGTGATGGCATCGCTGATGATCACGGGCGGGAAGGTCGGCCAGATGATCGGGCGCAAGCGGGCGTTCGCCATCGGCTGCATCATCTACGCTTGCGGCTCGCTCACGACCGCGCTGTCACAGAGCTTGACCGTGCTGATGATCGGCTGGTCTGGCCTTGAGGGACTCGGGGCGGTGCTGATCATGCCGGCGATTGTGGCGCTGGTCGCGTCGAACTTCGGCAAGCCCGACCGTCCTCGCGCCTACGGGCTCGTCGCCGCCGCCGGCGCGATCGCCGCGGCGATGGGGCCGCTGGTGGGCGGTCTGTTCACCACCTACGCCTCGTGGCGGTGGGTGTTCGCCGGGGAGGTGCTGATCGTGCTCGTGATCCTCGTTCTGACCCGCCGTATGAGGGACACGCCGGCACAGGAGGGCGCCCGGCTCGACCTGGCCGGCACGGCCCTGTCCGCGCTCGGGCTGGGTGCGATCGTGCTCGGCATTCTCAAGGCCGGGACGTGGGGGCTCGTGCAGCCCAAGCCGGAGGCTCCTGAATGGTTCGGGTTGTCTCCCGTGACCTGGCTGATCTTCGCGGGCGCGGTCGTACTGACTGTGTTCGTGTGGTGGGAGGCCCGGCGCGTCAGGCGCGGCGACAGCGCGTTGATCGATCCGGCGATGCTGCGCAACCTGCAGCTGCGCGGCGGGGTCATGTCCTTCTTCTTCATGTTCCTCATTCAAGCGGGGATCTTCTTCACCGTTCCGCTGTTCCTCTCGGTCGCACTCGGGATCTCGGCGGTGCAAACCGGTGTGCGACTGCTTCCGCTGTCGCTGTCCCTGCTCCTGTTCGCGGTCGGCGTCCCCAAGCTGCGCCCGGACGCGTCACCCCGGCGCATCGTCCGGCTCGGATTCATCCTCCTGTTCGCCGGCCTCGTGCTTCTGGTCGGCCTGCTCGACGTTGGCGCCGGCGAGGAGATCGTCACGTGGCCGTTGCTGCTCGCCGGGTCCGGGCTCGGGATGATGGCCTCCCAGCTCGGCGCCGTGACCGTCTCGTCCGTCCCTGACGAGCAAAGCGGCGAGGTCGGCGGGCTCCAAAACACCGGCACGCAGCTCGGCGCGTCGATCGGCACGGCACTCGCCGGCGCGGTCCTGATCTCGGCGATGACCGCGTCGTTCTTCACCGGTATCGAGAACAACCCCAACGTGCCCGGCGCCGTCGCGACGCAGGCCCAGACCCAGCTCGCAGCCGGCGTACCGTTCATCTCGGAGCCTGACGCCAGGACCGCGCTGCAAAAGGCGCACGTGCCCCCCGCGACCGCCGACGAGATCGTCAAGCAGAACGAAAAGGGCCAGATCGACGGGCTGCGCGCCGCGGAGGCCGTCCTCGCGCTTCTCGCGCTCATTGCGCTCCCGTTCACCCGAGGCATCCCGACCGTCCAACCCGGCGCCCAAGCCAAGCCAAGACCATCTCCGGCATAGCCGACGCGTCTCGACGGACAAAGCCGGCGTCGGGACGAGGCTCTGGACGGACTTCGCTGCTTGGGGCTCCTCCGCTCATTCGCAGGCTTGCCCTCCGGTCTCAATCCTCGCCCCGACCGGCCGTTCACCTACATAACGCAGGAGCTCGGCCAAAGCTGTCACCGGCAGTGCTCATCCTCAACCCAAACGGCCCGAGCTCGAGCCAGCTCGGAGATCGGCGAGCCCGAGTCCTAGGGGATCATCATCCGTACGAGGACGCGCGCCGGTCGCGTCGGTGGGGCGAGCGACAGAAAATCGCGCGCCGGTCCGGTGCGGCCACAGAATGGGCACTGCAGCCGGTCACGTAAGGACAGCGGCTGATCGCCGATCGCGATCGGTGCATCACAGCCACCGCATGCCAGGGTTCCCACCCCCAGCAGCGTGGAGCGAATCGTCGGGCGCTTCTGTTCGTGTACCGCGCCGGCCCGCCGTGGCGGCAGGGGCCCATCGGGCGCACCGCCGATACCTCGAAGCACACTCACCCGCATCAGTCTAGATCGCGCGTCCGGTCGCCGACCAACTGCTGTCGCTCCGGTAGCGCCTGAAGTCCGGCGATCGTGATCTCCGCCGCGCGGGTGAGCCTCGGTTCGAGGTCGAGCAGCGCGTGTGCGAGCTCGGGGTCGATCGCGTAGAGCTCGGCCAGCGGTGGAGGCGGGGTGGCGATCTGGTACATCGCACCCGCGAGGAGGGCGACGGTGGCGACGAGCTGGCGGCGATCCTCAACCGCGAGCTCGGGTAACGGCCCCTCGAGGGCGGCTGCCGCGTCCTCGACGGCGCCGAGCGAGATCAGCTTGTAGGCGCGGACGGCCGCGATGGAAGCGTGGCGTTCGAGGTTGAGCGCGGTGTGGGGGATGAGGTCACAGAGCAGGGGCCGCGCGGCGAACTCGTGCGCTAGGACTGCCGCGGCGCCGGGGACCGCGTTGTCAGAGGCGACGTCGGCGAGTCCCGCTCTCACCGCGGCGGCCCAGTCGCGCCAGCAGCGGCCGGTCAGCTCGAGAAAGATCTGTTCTCGCGTCTCGAAGTACCGCAGCAACGCGGACTTGTGCATGCCGACGCGCGCGGCGATGTCGGTGAGCGTGACCTGCCGAACGCCGTCGCGCGTGGCGAGCTGCGCGGCCGCAGCGAGGATCGACTCACGACGCTGGGTCTTGTTCTCAGAGCTCCGAGCGCGCTGAAAGGTGGATAAAGTCGCCACGGTCCCCAGCATACTTAAGAGAACAGCGGTGTGTTACTTTACGCAACAGTGTTCTCTTATATGGAGGTCCCCAGATGCCCACCGTCTTCTTCCTCACCGGCTCCAGCCGTGGCCTGGGCCGCGCGATCGCCGAGACCGTGCTCCAGAGCGGCAATCAGCTCGTGGCCACCGCTCGCGACCCGCGATCGCTCGACGATCTCGTGGCCGCCCACGGCGATCAGATCCTCGCGCTCGCGCTCGACGTCACCGACGCCGACTCGGCCCAGGCCGCGGTCGCCGGGGCCACCGAGCACTTCGGGCGCGTCGACGTCGTGATCAACAACGCGGGCTACGCAGACCTCGCCGCGATCGAAGACGTCACGCTCGAGGACTTCCGCCGCCAGATCGACACCAACCTGCTCGGCGTCGTCAACGTGACCAAGGCCGCGCTCCCGGTGCTGCGCGAGCAGAGCGCCGGACACATCATCCAGGTCTCCTCGATCGGCGGCCGCCTCGCGACCCCGGGGCTGGCGGCCTACCAATCGGCCAAATGGGCGGTCGGTGGCTTCTCCAGCGTGCTCGCCGCCGAGGTCGCGCCGCTCGGCATTCGCGTGACCGTGTTGGAGCCCGGCGGCATGCAGACCGACTGGGCGGGCTCCTCGATGCGCGTCCCACCGGTCTCTGAGCCCTACCGCCAGACCGTCGGTGCGGCGGCGGCGATGCACAACTCCGACGCGGTAGCCCTTGGGGATCCCGCGAAGGTCGCCCAGGTCGTCCTGCGGATCGCCGCGATGGATGATCCTCCGCTGCGACTGATCCTCGGCAGCGAGGCCTACGCCTACGCCACCGCGGCAGCGCGCGCCCAAGCCGCCTCTGACGAGCGCTGGCACGAGCTGACGATCTCCACCGACCGCGACGACGCCACCGATGCCCAGCGCGACCCATTGACCGCCCGCTCCCATTGACAACGCCGGTGCGCCCGCCGCGCGGCGCACCGCGACGAGGATCTACGCGGTCGGGCAGAGCGGCGTTCGGAGCGCTGAGCAGACGCCGCGGACCGGCGGCGGCCGGACCGGGCGCGTGGGGAGCGTTGCGAGAGACGATCCACCGGGTAATGGGTACTAATGCCGACGGTAGCGTTGACGTTTGATGACGGTCCCGATCCGCGCGGGACGGCGCCCCTGCTCGACGTGCTCGGCGCCGCCGGCGCCCGCGCCACGTTCTTTCCGATCGCCAGCCGCGCGGTCGCCCACCCCGAGCTGATCGCTCGGATGGTCGTCGACGGCCACCGGATCGGCCTTCACTGCCACGAGCACATCCGCCATTCGCGGCGCTCGATCGCGTGGGGACGCCGCGACACGGCTC
>DATNKY010000056.1:0-4107 GCA_035603155.1 Solirubrobacteraceae bacterium | reverse complement strand
CGACGGCGGTCGAGTTGCGCAGCGCGCGGTGCGGCGCGTCGGGCCAGCCGACGTCGTACAGATTCGCGTACCACTCCGGCTCGGTCTCCGCGGACTCGATCAGCCGTCGTCGGTACTCGTCATGGATCGGCGCCTCGTCGGCGACCAGAAACCGGGTCCCGACCCACGCCGCCTGAGCGCCGAGCGCGATCACGGCCGCCACGCCGCGGGCGTCGCCGATCCCGCCCGCCGCGATCACGGGCACCGGGGCGACGGCGTCGACGACCGCCGGGACCAGCGGCAGCGTCGCGACCTTGCCCCGAACGTGGCCGCCCGCCTCCCACCCCTGAGCGACGATCACGTCGACCCCGCAGGCCGCGGCCTGTCGTGCGTCCTGCGCGCTGCCGACCGTGTGGATGACGAGCCCGCCCGCGTCATGGACGCGCTCGACGTATGGGCGGGGGTCGCCCCAGAACAGCGACACGATCCGCAGCCCGGCCTCGAGTGCCTCGTCCAGACGCCGGTGCTGATCGGATTCGAGCACGAGGTTGCCGGCGAACGGACGGTCGGTGAGCTCGGCGGTCTCCCGCACCATCCCCGCGACGTCGGCAAGCCACGTCAGCGCGAGCGTGCCGAGCGCCCCGGCATTGGAGACCGCCGCCGCCAGCGCTGCACCCGCCGCCGACCCGATCGGCGCCTGGACTACGGGCTTCTCGATCCCGAGCAGTTCGCACAGCGGCGTGGACACGAGCACAACGTACCGTGAGGCGGCGATAATGGGGACGTGAGCGGTACCGACACCAGGTACTACGCGACGATGCCGAGCCCAGTCGGCGAGCTGCTGATGACCGCCTCTGCGGCCGGCCTGACCGGCGTGTACCTCCCCGGTGAGGGGCTCAAACCGGAGCCGGGCTGGGAGCTTGACCCGGGTCGGTTCGATGAGTGCCGGCGCCAGCTCGATGAGTATTTCGCCGGCGATCGCATCACGTTCTCGGTGAAGCTCGCGGCGCCCGGAACTGCCTTCCAGCACGAGGTCTGGGACAAGCTGGTCGAGATCGAGTACGGAGCGACGATCTCCTACACCGAGCTCGCGCAACGTGTCGGTCGCCCGAATTCGCAGCGCGCCGTCGGGGGCGCCAACGGCCGCAACCCGATCTGCATCATCGTCCCCTGCCACCGGGTCGTCGGGTCCAACGGATCGCTCACCGGCTACAGCGCCGGGATCGACTCCAAGCGATGGCTGCTCGAGTTCGAGCGCACGGCGGCGGCGCGGGGCCGCTGACGATGTCCAGCAGCGACGTGTCGGTCATCGGCGCCGGCGTGATCGGGCTCGCCGTGGCCGCCACGCTCCGCGACCGCGGTGTCGACGTCGTCTGCTTCGAGCGCGGGGAGCCCGGCGAAGGCCAGTCGGCCGGACGCACCCGCCAGTTTCGCCACCTGCACGCCGACCCGACGCTGATCGCGCTCGCCGTGCAGGCGCGCGAGGGGTGGCTGGAGTGGGAGGAGCGATTTGGGCGCACGCTGCTCGGGAACGAGGGCGCGTTGCGGGTCGGCGCGACCCAGGACGAGCTCGAGGCGCTGCGCGCCGCCGGCGTTCCGGCCGTCGAAGTTGATCGCTACGAGGCGCGCGACCTGTTCGCGATCGCCGCGCTTCCCGACGCGATGCTCTTGTTCGATCCGCGCGCCGGCGCGATCCTCGCCCACGAGACTTCCGCCGCGCTGGCTGGGCACATCGGCGTGGCGCTGCGCCGGGCGGCGGTCGGCTCGATCGCCGTCGATGGCGATTCGGTCGCCCTCGAGACGTCGGACGGAGTCCACCGCAGCGCTCGGTGCGTGGTGTGCGCCGGGGCGGGGACCGACAGCCTCGTACGTCCGGTCGGTCTCGACGTTCATCAGCTGCGCCAGGCCCACCTGCGGTTGGCGTTTCGCGCCAAGGCCACTCCGCGCCGGCCGCTGCCGTGCTTCAGCGACCGGACGGCGGCGGCTGATGAGGTCGTCTACGCGCTGAGCGATCTCGGCGACCGGTACGCGGTTGGGCTCGCCGACGTGTTCACCTACCCCGAGATCGACGACCTGGCAAGCGACCTGCCAGACGGAGTCGACGTGTCCGAGCAGCGCGAGCGGATCATCGCCTACGTGCGTCGGGTACTCGTCGGACTCGACCCTGAGCCGGTCGGCGAGGTGTTCCGGCTCACGACGACGCTGCCCGATTGTCCGGATGACGGGTACAGGGTCTGGAGCGAGGGGCCGGTCGTCGCCGTCGCCGGGCCGAACCTGTTCAAGTTCGCGCCGGTGATCGGCGAGCAGCTCGCCGCGGCCGCGACCGGGGCGTCCGCCGCGGTCGCGACGGGAGCGTCCGAGCAAGCCTGACCGGAGCGCCCGCCGCGGTCAGTACAGCTCGAGGTACTCCTGTCGCTCCCAATCGGTGACGTGATCGGCGAACCGCTGCAGCTCGTGGCGGCGCATCACCGTGTAGGCCGTCACGAACTCCTCGCCGAGCAGCTCGCCGATCTTGTCGTCGGCCTCGAGCGCTGACAGCGACTCCTCCACCGACGTCGGGAGCTTGGGCTTGGATTGGTCCTCCTCGGCGGGCTTTGCCGCCTGCGGCTCGAGCTCGAGCCCGTCGGTGATGCCGATCAGGCCGGCGGCGAGCAGCGCAGCCGACGCGAGGTAAGGGTTGGAGAGCCCCGTCGGCGCGCGGTTCTCGACATGGCGGCTGCGCGCGCTCCCGGCCTTCACGCGCACGAACGCGCTGCGATCCTCGATTCCCCACGAGATGTTGGTGGGGCTGAACGTGTGCGTCCGGCGCCGCTTGAGACAGTTGACAGTCGGCGCCAGCACGGCGTAGATCGCCCGCGCATGGCGTAGCTGGCCGGCGACGAAGCTGCGACCGACGCCCGACAGGCCCGTCTCGTGGTCGTCGTCGGCCATCGCGTTGTCTCCAGACTCGCGCTCGAGCAGGCCGATGTGGTTGTGCGCGCCCGAGCCGGCCGACTCGTCAAACGGCTTGGACATGAAGCTTGCGATCAGCCCGTCCTGCTTTGCCAGTTCCTTGGCGGCGGTCTTGAAGCTGAACGCGGTGTCCGGGCCCGACATGCCGGTGCTCGGCGCGAACACGATCTCCCACTGTGACCCCGCGTACTCGGAGTTGGCGGTCATGATGTCGATCCCAAATTGGCGGGACTCGTTGACGATCCGCTCGACCACGGGCGTCCACGTGTTGCGGACCGTGTTGAAGATGTGGTAGCCGTCGAACAGCGGCTCGGTCGTCTCGGCGTCCAGCAGATAGAACTCGGGCTCGATCCCGATCAGCGGCTCGTAGCCGAGCTCACGGCACCGTTCGAGCACGCTGCGGAACACGTATCGCGGCGCGGCACGCAACGGCGTTCCGTCATCCCAGTAGGTGTCGCAGATCAGGCGCGCGGTCGCCTCGGCCCACGGGACGATCGCCGCGGTGCTCAAATCAGGCTTCAGCCGCTGGTCCCCGTAACCGACCTCCTCGTTGTAGAGCGTGCCCGGGACGACGTCTGAACGGCTGTCGAGCACGATCGCGCCGCCGTACATGTTCAGGCCATCCTCCGCGTAGCGCGCGACGTGCTCGACCGGGACCAGCTTCGAGCGGCTCGTCCCGTGCATGTCGGGCAGCTCGAAGCGGACGTTGCGAATGCGCTGCTCCCGCCACCGCGACAGGAGATCGTCCACGCTGACCGCGGGTTGCTCCGTTGCCGCCACCGTCCTACCTCCTCGTGATCAATTGGTCCAAAATTCGATCTTCAGCGCGAGCTCGCCGGCGAGCGCCATTACGGCGTCCGCGCCGTCTGGCTCGGTGACCGCGAGCACGCCGCCGCCACGGCCGTCATCGCGGATCAGCGCGTGGGCGAGCGCATGCGGCGGCTGCAGGTGATGGCCGCCCCAGCCGAGCGAGGGGTATGTGTCGTGCACGACGACGAACGAGCCGCCGCGGCCGCGCACGACCTGTACGAGCTCGACGAAGTGACCGACATCCCAGTCGGGAGCCGGAGGATCCGGTACCTCGCGCCCGTCGAGATGGGCGAGCACCGCTTCCAGCGGCGGGCGACTGCCCCACAGCGGCGCGGTGCGCACGTTCGCGATCAGGCGCGCGTTGGT
>DATNKY010000063.1:0-6684 GCA_035603155.1 Solirubrobacteraceae bacterium | reverse complement strand
GACGGGGCGCTGCAGAAGCGCTTCGCCGCCGACCCGATCTCCTGGGCGGCCAAGCTGTATCTGTCGATCGAGCACATGTCGATCCACTAGACGTCGTGGCGGCGACCAGGAACAGACCGCAAAGCGCACCCAGAAGCCGCTCACAAATCGCCTTCTGGCGAGGCGCGTCCGAACTGCTAAACGGGTGATCTCGGACTGGTGATCCGGTCCGCGGCCGGGTTCGGCGAACGGCGACCAAGCGGGATCGTGCTGTCTTGGTCGCGAGTGCGGCTCCAACCCGGGCGCAGACGACCAGCGCACGGGCAACGCAGCCACCACTATTTCGCAAACGCGACCAAGCGAAAGTCCGGACCGACGCCGAGCGCCGTGCTGGTTGTCGGGACGACACGCGAGAGTACGGCTCGCCGCTCGCGCGTCGCTCCTGCTTCCGGCTGTTTACGGCGCGGAGCGGAAGTCCGCGACGAGCAATTCGCGCTGTCACAGACATGCTTCGGAACGAACGCAGGCACGTCGCGACGCGCCTACCACAGTTCTGCTTGGTCGCCTTTCCGATCACTGTGAAGAGATCGGCACTGCTGCTCATAGGCCGGGCGCCGACCCCACAGCAGGAGCGAGACCTGGGCCATTCCCGCGCATACGTTCGGGACCAGGATGGCCGCGGCAGGGGTCCCGATGCGCACTCTCCAAGAGTGGATGGGCCATCGCGACTTTAAGACGACGCTGATCTACGCCGACTACGCCCCGGCCGCAAACGAGGCGCAGCTCGTCAACGCCGCCTTCTCGCCGAGCGCGTCCCTCAATCTGTCCATCAATTTGAAAGAAACTCAGGCCAAGTCAGAGCAAGAAACCCCAGTAAACATGGGGGAGGACCACTAGACGCGACCCCCCTTAATCGGTTGTGGTCCAGGCGGTCGGGGGTTCGAGTCCCCTCGCTCACCCCTCAGAAAGTGCCTGCTAATAGCGGTCTGTTGGACTACGAGTCGGCTGGGGCGCTCTCATTACCCGTCGCGGTCGGGGATCGTTGCGTGTATGGAGGTGCCTTGTCCAGTCGCGGAGGCGATCTCGAACTGCCCGCCAACCGCCTCGATCCGGTCGCGCATGCCGATAATCCCCGTTCCGTGGTGGCGTCCGTCGGGTGCGATCCCGGTGCCGCTGTCGCTGACGGTCAGCCGGATCGCGTGATCGGAGTGCGCAACCGTCACCGTCACCTCGGCGCCGGGCCCGGCGTGCTTGGCCGAGTTCTGGATCGCTTCGCGAGCGCAGAAGTAGATCGCTGCCTCGATCGCGTCCGTCGAGCGCCCGACCCCTTCGTCGACCACCTGAATCGGAACCGGTGAGTTTCGGGCGAGCGCCCGCAGCGCAGCCGCGGGCCCGAGGTCATGCAGCGCCTCCAGGTAGCTACCGCGCGCGAGCGCGCGCAGCTCATCCAGCGCCGCCTGCGCCTCTCGTTGAGTCGCGTCCAACTGCTTCGCGACCGCCTCGTCGCCGGTCAAATCGCGCAGGATTCCCAGCCGCAGCTGGACTGCCACCAAGTGCTGCTGAGCGCCGTCGTGCAAATCGTGCTCGAGCCGCCGTCGCTCCTGCTCGACCGCACGGACGATCCGCCCGCGCGACGCACGCAGCTCCTCGACCAGCCGCGTGTTCTCAAGCAGCATCATCGAGGTCGCAGCCATCCCCTCGACCACGTCGGAGTCTGTATCCAATGCCGGATCGTGAATCAGGGCCGCGACCGGAGAGCCGTTCTCCGTGATCGTGGTGATCCCGCGCTCGCTTGTTCGTCGAACCTCCAACGGCGTACCGTAAACGTCAACGTAGGCGCTGCGGTCTGAATCCCACAGCGCCAGAGTGAGCGATGAGTCGTCGAGTGCGTCGCCGAGCATCTGCTGCACGCCCTCGGGAGTCATCGACCCGCCGCTCGCGCGCACCGCGATCTGGCTCAGGCTGATCGCCGCAAACAGATCCCCCCAGACCTGGCCCAGGAGAATCGCGATCGGAACCGCCACTCCCAGCGCACCATCGACGATCCTCACCGCCGACGCCGTCCCCGGATAAGCGGGGAGAACAAACAGCGAGATCACAAACCACGCGACGGTAGCGGCAAAGACAGCCGCCACCGGGGTAACCGCGCGGCGCAACACGCGCCCCGCCGCACGCGCCTTGGCGAATAGCAGCATCGCGAGGCCGATCAGCGCGATCGTGAACACGATGCTCGCCGCCGTGTTCAGCGCCGTCCCGATCACAGCGTCGCCGCCGACCAGGGCATTAGCAGGACAGCGCGTCCCGCAGTCGTTGAACGCGCCAGCCGCGGGAAACGTTGGCGATACGGCCAGGATCAGGCTCCACACCACAGCCGTGCTCAGCGCATAGGCACCGATGAACGCTCGCTCCAGCCTCGACTCCAGACGACCCCGCGGATAAGACAGCAACAGATAGCCCGTGTACACGACATACACGGCCCACATCACCATCCCAAACGTGTACGCCGGCGACGCTCCCGACGCATTGAACGACGTCAAGGCGTACAGGAATCCATTCCCCACAAGGAGCGGGCCGAGCCTGCCGTCGGGTCGACGCCACCACGTATACATCCCCACCACCACGTACAACGCGACGACCAGGCCTCGCCAGATCGAAAGCGACACCGGGTCCACCAGGATCGGGCTGCGGCCGACCGCCCACACCGTCAAAGCCGTCGCCACAGCTCCGGCAACGCCGACGATCGGCAGCACAAAGACGCCGAACGCCCCGCGCTCTTTCGCTCCCGATCCCGAAATGGATACTGTCGCCATAGGTCCAAACATCGGCGACCGATGCCTCAAGACCAGCCCCCGCAAGCTCAACAAACCTACAACGTAGGCCTAGCCTTTGCCAAATTGGAGCTAAGGGTGCAGACGGCCGACGATCTGCTGGAAGGCCGCATGGAGGATCGCTGTCTTGACCGCCGAGTCGAGCTGGCCAGGGTCGGTGAGTTCGCGCAGCAGCCGCGTCACGTCGAGCTCGTCGATCGTCCGCCGCAGCAGTGGCGCGGTCGGGAGTGCCTTGTCGACGAGCCCATCCGGGATCGCTTCGATGATCGTCTTGACGATCCCGGGGAGGTTGGCCTGGTCGAGGGCCTCGGGAAGAAGCTGGGACACCTTGGGGAGGCGGCCCTCGCGGTCGAGCCGGTCGACGGCTTCGCGGAGGCCCGCCTTGAGCGCGGCGGGCGCGCGCGGGCCCAGCGAGCGGGTGTCGGCGAGTGCGAGGACGAGCCGCTCGCGGGAGATGCCGAGCCGGCAAGCGGCGCGGTCGAGGCCGAGCAGGACGATCTGTTCTGCGAGCGGTTCAAGCTGCGGCGGGATTGACGGAACCGGGCGCGGTGTGCACGGATTGGCCGGCCGGCGCGGCACGTAGTGGCCGCCGCCAGCTGCGACCTGGACGCCGAGGACGGCTGCCACGAGCGCGACTGCGATCACCGGCAGCGCTAGTCGCCTCATCGGCGGCTGCGATCTCTGAGGGCCAGCGCGGGTCCCAGCGCCAGCAGCGCCAGTCCCGCCGCGACGAGGAACGCGTTGCGGAAAGCGCGGGTCGCGGCGCGCTTGAGCTGATCCTCGAGGCCGTGCTCCAGCGCCGCGGCCGCGGGCGCCTGCGCCGCAGGTAGCCGCAAGGTCCTGAACGCGGGCCGCAGGTCGGGCACGCGGCCACGTTCGGCGACCAGTCGGCGGCCCAGCTGCTCGGCGAGGTCGAACTTGGCCGAAGCGGGCAGCGGCGCGTCGAGCACCAGGCTCGCGATTGCTTCTTTCGCCGGCGTCTGAGCGTGGCGCAGGTCGGCGGTGAAGATCGGGGTGAGGATCGCGAGGCCGAGCACGACGCCCGCGTGCCGCGCGGCGATCGTCCAGCCGCCGTGAAGCGCGCGCGGGGTCCGGTCGCGCAGCGCGGCCGTCGTGAGGGAGTCCACCGAAAGCCCCAGACCAAGTCCGATCAGCACCTGCGGCGCGAGCGTCCAGCCGAGCTTCGCACCGGGAAGGAGCGCCAGTCCCGTGAGCCCGCCTGCGATCAGCACCGACCCGGCGACCGCTTCTGACCGGGTCCCGGCGCGCAAGCCGCGGAATACGGGGCCGGCCGCCAGGGCCGACACGGGCACAGCGGTGACCGCAACCGCCGCGACGGCGGGCGAATGGTCCCAGCCGTCCACGAGCAGCAGCACCAGCAAAAACAGCGCCGCCGTGAGCGCCGCCGAGAGCAGCGCCAGCGCCAGGTCGGCCAGCACGTCCGGTCGGTCCGGCGAGGCGTCCAGGTTCGCGCGGCGTGGCAGCGCCCGACCTCGCAGCGCGATCGCGGCGGGCAGCGCCAGTAGCACCACCGGGATCTGCGCCACGAAGATCGCCCGCCACGAGAACGCCGACGTCAGCAGCCCTCCGATCACCGGACCGAGCGCCGCCCCAGCGACACCGGCCGCGGCCCACCGTCGCACCCCCGCGCGCTCGGCCCCAGTGGCCTCAACGAGCAGCTCGAGACTCCCCACGATCACCAGCCCGCCGGCGGCCGCCTGGGCCACCCGCGCCGCGATCAGAACACCCAATGACCCTGCCAACGCGCACACGGTCGTCGCGGCCGCGAAGCCGATCACGCCACCGACGGTCGCCCGGGCCGGATCCCCGCGCAGACACAAGCGCGCCGCTGGAACCGCCACGACAGCGAGCGCGAGATTGAACGCGATCAACACCCACGCGACCTCCCCCACAGCAGCCCCGAAGTCGCGCAGGATCTCCGGCAACGCCAACGTCACCACACCCGAATCGCCAAGCACAACAGCGACAGCGAGCGACAACACCGCGACGCCCCCGGTGCGTGCCACCACAGGACCTGCCGCCCGGTCACCGGGATTCGCGCTCATCAGAAGTTCGCCGCCGCCAAAGCCAAAGCGCTCGGCATCGATTGATCGGAGCGAGCCAGCGCTTACCTGGCCCTAGTCAGCCCACCAGTCGCGCTGGCCCTCGACGTCTTCACGCGGATTCCCGCCGAGATTGGGCGCGCCGATGACGAGGATCTCGAGGCCCTCCGCCCCGGCCTCGTAGCCTCGCCACGTACCGGGCGAGACGCGCACCGCGTCCCATTCCTTGAGCTCGACGATTTCGTCGTCGACCTTCATCCGCCCGCTCCCGCGCACGACCACGTACACCTCTTCCTGGGTCTTGTGGGTGTGGCCGTACGGAAAGCGATAGCCAGGCGGGACGCGCTGGTAGCTCAGGCCGGATTTCTCGAGCTCGAGCGGCGCGGTCGCCGCGCGGAACTCCAGGTCCGGTGCGCCGTCAAACCTAGATCCGACGTCCTCCAGGTCCTCCTTGAGGTTCCTGCGCGTGAACGACACGGCGCAATCCTATGGGACCCCTTGGCGAGGTCGCCGATCAAACGCGCGACTCGCAAGCCGTCCTGGGTCATCCGTTGTTGCCTGGAGGGTGTGCCGGTTCGTCTGCGGAGGAGGTCGCTTAGCCGAAGGTGAAAACGTAGGCCTCGATGCCGGGAGCGAGGAAGTTGATCTCGAACGTGCGATCGGTGATCGATCCCCGCTCGCGAACCAGCTGATAGAGCCGGGGTTGGGCCACCATGCCGTCGCCTTCTTCGTCCACGTCGAGCCCGTGCGCGTCGCCGGGAGGTTCGGCGTCGATGAGCACTCGGAACGGCACGGTCGTCCCTCGCTTCTGTGGTCGCAGGACGAGGTGCACGTCGCGGGCATGGAAGCGGAACGCGATCCCTCCGTCGGCTCGGTTCAGCACGCTGGCGCCGCTTCCGATCGTCCAGTCGCCGGAGAGAGCCCATTGGTTGAGCCTCAATGAGGCTGGCGCGACGTACGTTCGCGACTCGTCGAACGCGGCACCACCGGGAGAGGCGAAGTTCTGAGTTTGCTCGTAGCCGAGGTACGTTTCGGGCGACGCGAGGTTCGTCCAATCGGCTTGAGCCTCGAAACCGTCGGCAGCGACGGAGGCCAGAGTGTCGCCGACGCCCTTCGCCCCGGCCTCGCGCAGCAACCGCTGGATGACCCGTTCGCACTCTTCGTACCGACCCTCGCCGAATTGGTGGTGGCGGATTCGTCCCTGCGCGTCGGCGATGTACACGGCGGGCCAGTAGTGGTTGCTGAACGCGCGCCAGACCCCGTAGTCGCTGTCGATCGCGATCGGATACTCGATCCGCATGTCCTTCGCGGCTTGGCGGACGTTGTCGACGTCTTGCTCGAACGGGAACTCGGGCGTGTGCACGCCAACGGTGACCAACCCCCGATCGTGATACTTCTCGGCCCACGCGCGGACGTAAGAGAGTGTGCGGAGCCAGTTAATGCAGGTGTACGTCCAGAAATCGACGAGAACGACCTTCCCCCCGACGTCCGCCGCGGTTAGCGGAGGCGAATTGAGCCACCCGGTCGCCCCGTCGAAACCCGGGAGCTGCCCCTCGGAGGCCATCGGTGCCGGCCCCCCGTGCCGGAACACGTCGCGCCAGCTCATGTCGCACCATCGACGTCGACGATCGCCTGCGCAAAAGCCTCCGGGGCTTCCTGGTGAAGGCTGTATCCCCGGCCGCCCTCGATTGTCCGGTGCGAGTATTTGCCCGAGAACTCTGCCTCGAAGGCACTCGGGTCCGGATGTGGCAAACGGTTCGCGCTCGTCAGTTCGAGGCTCCCTTCTCGCGGAGCGGCCGGAACGACGCACGGAT
>DATNKY010000069.1:0-3136 GCA_035603155.1 Solirubrobacteraceae bacterium | reverse complement strand
AGCGTTTCAGCGCTGAGCAGGGCAATGGCGAGGTTGTTGAGTTGCTCGCGATGGGAGGTGAGCAGATCGATCACGTCGCGGTGAGCACCATCGATCAGACCTCGCACTTCGTCATCGACGAGCTGCTGAGTGGCCTGTGAGGTCTCGCTCGCGCCCGGCAGGAGTGGCCCCAACCCGTCGGCCGGCAGGACCGCTACCAGACCGACCGCGTCGCTCATTCCCCACCGACCAACCATGTGGCGAGCTATCGCAGTGAGTTGCTGGATGTCGGACTCCGCGCCGGTCGTGATCGTCCCGTAGACGATCTCTTCCGCTGCGCGTCCCGCAACCGCCACCTTGAGCTTTGCGAGCAGGTCCTCGAGCGTGTAGGAGACCTGGTCGTCATCGGGTGCCGAGAGGGTGACGCCAAGCGCCACCCCGCGGGGGATGATCGAGACCTTGCGTACCGAGTCCGCGCCCGGTGTGAGCATCCCGACGAGCGCGTGCCCCGCTTCGTGGTAGGCGGTCCGCTCGCGGTCGATCGGGGAGAGTGCGATGCCGCGTGGGGTACCGAGGAGGATCTTCTCCAATGAATCGGTGAAGTCGGACCGCTCGACGCATTCATGTCGGCGCCGGGCCGCGAGCAGCGCCGCCTCGTTGGCGAGGTTCGCCAGGTCGGCGCCGACCATCCCGGGTGTGGAGGCCGCGATTGCGTCGAGGTCGACGCTGTCGGCCATCGGGATCGCGCGCGTGTGAACCTCGAGTATCTTGCGTCGGCCGAGGCGGTCGGGCGGTTGAACCGCCACCCGGCGGTCAAAGCGTCCGGGCCGCAGCAGCGCGGCGTCGAGGATTTCAGGTCGATTGGTGGCGGCGAGCACCGCGACTGCCTCGACGCTGTCGAAGCCGTCCATCTCGGTCAGGATCTGATCGAGGGTCTGCTCGCGCTCATCGTTCCCGCTGTTGATCGAAACCGACCCCTGACGCGAGCGGCCGATCGCGTCGAGCTCGTCGATGAAGATGATCGCCGGCGCCGCCTGCTTGGCCTTTGCGAACAGGTCACGTACGCGCGACGCGCCGACCCCGACGATCGCCTCGATGAACTCCGAGGCCGAGATCGAGAAGAACGCCGCGTGCGCCTCGCCGGCGACGGCGCGCGCGAGCAGCGTCTTCCCGGTCCCCGGCGCGCCGGACAGCAACACGCCGTGCGGCATCCGCCCACCCAATCGACCGTACCGTCCTGGGTCACGCAGGAAGTCGACGATCTCGGTCAGCTCCGCCTTCGCCTCGTCGATACCGGCGACGTCAGCGAAGGTGATCCGGATGGTCGCCGGGTCAACCCGCCGCGCCTGCGAGCGACCGAAGTTGCCCAGAGCACCAGCCGCTCCCCCGCGGGCGGCCCGTCGCGCGAACACGATGAACAGGCCCACGATCAGCAGCGTCGGCCCGAACCCGAGCAGCACCGAGGCCACCAGCGAGCCGCCCTGGGTCGGCGAGGTCGCGTTGATCTGAACGTCATGTGACTGGAGCAGGGCGGTCAACTGGTTGTCGTTCCAGAACGTCGGCACCTCGGTGCTGAACAGCGTCGTCGACTCCGCCTCGGGCCCCGCGACCGGGTACCGCATCGCGACCTTGAACGTGCCCTGGATGGTGTCGCCCTTGGAGGCGATCGAAGCTACGCGCCCGGCCTGCACGGCGCTCACGAAGTAGGGGCTGAACGGCACTTTCACGCGCTGCTGCCCGGCGGGCCGGACCAGCAAAACCGAACTGAGGTTGAGGAGGAGTAGCACCAGCACGAACCACACAAACCCGCGCGAGCGGTGTGGTGGCCGCCGCGGCGGCGGGTCCGGCATGCCTCGCCCGTCGGGAGCGGGAGCGACACGCCAGCCGCGCTCGTCGCGCGGCATCCGACTGTCTCGTCTGCTCGGGGTCGAGAACTTGATCACGAGCACATCATACTACAGCGCGTAGTATGTCCCGCCGGCGCGTCGCCGGTGTGGTCGAGGCCGAGGGCGCTTCGCGGCGGAGCGGCGCCACGACGGTGGTCCGATCGACGTTCGCCGCCCGTATCCCGAAATGGCTCCGGCGCGGCAGGTCGTATCCGGCCGCGCGCAGGGCACGCAGCCACTCCGCGGTGCGCGGCCGGCCCCAGCAAACCACCACCAGCGAGTCCGGCCGGCCCGTGATGAACACATCCAGAACCTCCGGGAACACGAACAACTGGCTACGTATCTCATCCACCCTTTCACGGCCCTTCGAGACATGAATCCTGTAGGTCTGCACAGAGCCCCTTTCGGCCGTGGTGAAACTGCTACTACACAGCCTAGTATGTCAGGAGCCTCGATCACAGAAAGGACGGCGCGCTCGCACCCCAGAACCGGCCACCGACATAAGCCGCGAGTTGGTTGATCCCGTCAGGTGCACGAGAGTCCGTGCCAAGAGATAGGGTTATCCCCAAGCGTCCATTGAGCGAGGAGCCCGCATGCAACATGAGCACACCGAACACGTCGCAGCACCGCCGGACGCGGTCTACGCTGCGATCTCAGACGCCACCAACCTGCCGAGTTTCGTGCCGCAGATCACTGCTGCCCGCCCCGCGGGCGAAGGTCGTGTGGAGGTCGACGCCCGCTATATGGGGCACGAACAGCGTGGCGAGGCGCGGTTCTCGGCCGACGACGCCGCCCGAAAGATCGAGTGGGGCACGGCCAACGGCTACCACGGTTGGCTGCAGGTCGACGCGGACGGTGACGGTTCGCGGCTAACGCTGTTCCTCGACACGCCGCACGCCGGGGCTAGTGATCACGATGTCGCGGCAACGCTCGACGCCATTCGCATGCTCGTCGAGTCAAAGGTCTGATCTCCGATCCGCGCCGACATAGGACGCGTATGTGACCTCCGTCAACCCGTCCGGTGGTCAGTCGAGCAGCGCTGAGGGTGGCGCGACGGCGGATGCCGGGCGGGTGCGGAGGCGGCGACGGTAGTTCGCTCCGAGCACGCCCAGTACGGCGGGAATCGCGGCGAGAACGACGATGCAGGGCTGATGGGATAGGAACGGGAGCGCGAGTGTGGCCGAGCCACTCGCTACTCGTCCTGCCAGAACGGCAATCGCGACCAAGAGCAGGAGGACGGACGCTGCCGCTAGACACACGAGGCCCGGAAA
>DATNKY010000490.1:0-10523 GCA_035603155.1 Solirubrobacteraceae bacterium | reverse complement strand
CCGCTAGCGCGCAGGCGTCGAGGATCGCCTGGCTGGCGCCGTTTGAGCCGACCGGGTACATCGCGTGGGCCGCGTCACCGAGCAGCGTCACGCGGCCGAATGACCACCGCGGCACCGGGTCTCGGTCGCACACCGGGTACTCGTAGAACACGGGCGTCGAGCGGATCAGCTCCGGGACGTCGACCTCCTCGATCGCGAACCGCTCGACGTGCGGCATCAGCTCGTCCAGGCGGCCGGGGCGCGACCAGTCCTCGCGCCGCGGCGGCGGGGTGCCCTCCTCGCCGATCCGCGCCATCACGGCCCAGTTCGTCAACCGCCGCTCGGCGGATTCGCCCGCCGCGATCGGATACAGCACAACCTTCGCCTCCATCCCGCCGGCGATGATCATCGAACGGCCGGTCAAAAAGCCCGGCCACTGCGTGGCGCCGCGCCACAGCATCGTCCCGTTCCACCGCGGCGGACCCTCGTCGGGGTACAGCACGTCACGGACCGTCGAGTGGATGCCGTCGGCGCCGACGAGCGCCGCGCCGCGCACCGACTCGACCTCGGCTCCGGAATCGTCACCGAACGACACCATGACGCCGTTTGCGTCCTGATCGAACCCGATCAGCCGCCGGCTGGTGGCGATCACCTCCGCCCCGAGCCGCTCGACGACCGCGTCGCGCAGCACGCCCTGCAGGGCGCCGCGATGGATCGAGAACTGCGGCACCGGGTAGCCGGCATCGAGCCCGCGCAGCTCGCGCCATACCTCCTGGCCGAAGCGGTTCATGTAGATCAGCTCGTAGGTGCGCAGCCCGGCCTCGTCGAGCGCGTCGAGCAGCCCGAGGTCGGCGAGCTCGCCGATCGCGTGCGGCAGCGTGTTGATCCCGACGCCGAGCTCGCGGATCTCCGACGACTGCTCGTAGATCCGGCACTCGATCCCACGCCGGTGCAGCGTCAGCGCCGTCGCCAGGCCGCCGATCCCGCCGCCGATGATGATGACCGGCGCCGGCTCGCTCATCCCGGGTTCGGGAGGTGCCGCGCGATCTCAGACCAGGCGTCCGAACGCGGGTCGATCACCGCGAAGTGCTCGACGCCCGGCAGCTCGAGGAGCTCGCAGCTGTCGCCGGCCGTGCGAGCCGCGACGGCGTAGCCCCGGCTGAGTCCTACCGGCACGCGGTCGTCGGCATCACCGTGAGCGAGCATCACCTCGGCCCCGGTCGGCAACCGCTGCATCGGGTCAGCGATCGCGTATAAGTCGGGTCGCTCTGTCGGCGAGGCGCCGATGAACTCGACCACCGCGCTGTTGCCGATCCCTTCGTTGAACGCCGACACGAGATCGCATACCCCGGCGAGCGCGACGACCGAGGCCACCGCCGGCATCGACGCTGCGCACAGCGCCAGCTGTCCACCGGCCGAGTGTCCGATCAACAGCAGCCGAGAGGTGTCCAGCGGCCCGCCGATCCGCCGGAGCGCCCCGATCGCGGCGCGCACGTCATCGGTCGTCTCCGACGCCCCGCCGCCACTGCCGCCGCGGCGGTACTCGATGTTCCAGCTCGCCCAACCGCGCTGCGCGAGGTCGATCGCGAGCGCGTCCATGATCGAGCGCTTGAACGGGGCGCGCCAGAAGCCTCCGTGCAGGAGCACCGCCACGCGGTGTGGCCCGTCACCGGCCGGGAGCATCAGATCTGCTTCGTGCTCGGGCGCCGGCCCGTAGATGTGGGTCTGCGTGACGGCGCCGCGCGCGCGGGACCACTCCTGTAGCTCCGCGATCAGCGCGTGGACGTCGGTGGCCGCCACGGCGCGAGCATATCCGGCTGTGGGGGCGGCCCTCCAATTACGCCACAGCCGCGGGCCGTCTCAGTCGTAGGCGAACTCGCCGGCGTCGATCACGGTGCCGTTGTCGGTCACGACCGTCACCTTGACCGGGTTGCGCGGCTTCTCGGCCGGCACCTGTGGCTTCCCGCTCAGCGTCACCACCCCCTGGCGGTCCACGGCGGCCTTGCAGACGACCCCCTCCTCGTCACCGAACCGGACCCACATTGGCTCGCCGGCCTCGGGGAGCGGCGTGAGCCCCTTGAGCTGAACCTCCACATCGGTATCGCCGGTGCCGTGCTCGGGCTCGAGCTTCCCGGTCACGGCCCCCTGCGGGGTGACCGCCTTCTTGCCGATGTAGCCGGCCGCCGAGACGCTCGTCAGCCCGAGCAGAACACCGGGCAGATGCGGCAGGCCGTCGCTGGGATGGACCAGCATGTTGCCGAGCACGAACACGAGCGCAGCGAGGTTGAACAGCACGTACTGGAAATCCCCGAGGTCGGCGTTCCCGGAGTCGTCCAGTACGAGGTCCGCGACCGACGTCGAGGTCGCGGGCGTCTTGGCGCTCGGGTCGTTGGCGACCTTGCTGGTGACGATTCCCTTGGCGGCGATCGCCGCCCCGAGGGGACCGCCGAACAGCAGCGCGTACTGCCCGATGACGCCGGCGGCGTTGGTCGCGTTCAGCGCCTGCGGATGGTCGAGGAGTTGGGCGTAGATCATCGCGACGAGCGCCCCTGCGACGACCACGGTCCATCCGGTTGCGATCGTCTTGGAAGTCGAGATCCGGTGGTCGACGCCGACCACCAGCGGCCGCCCGGGCCCGAGCAGCGCCGCCAATACCGTCAGCGCGGTCGCGCCGCCGATCCCGATCAGCAGTCCCCACCGCACGGCGGCGTTGCTCTGCTGGCTGGCGGAGTTGGCCGCGTGCGCGACCGCCGCAAGCGCGGCGTCGGGCACCAGCAGCGAGGCCGCGACCGCGGCGCAGGCCGGCAGCAGCGAGGCCGCGAGCGCGGCACCGGTCGGCAGCGGCCATCTGACGCGCGCCGTCGATTGCCGATTGCGGTCCTCGCACCCTGGGAACGAACCCATGTCGGTAACACCCCCTCGATAGCCCGGCACAGCCCCATGGAGCCTGCTCGCTGAGCGGCATGACCCCGTCGGCGACTCTTTCACCACCAAGCCGTGCGGTGGCCGATGTGACGCTGCTTGCACAGCTTCTAGCCGCGAGCCTCTGCGTAATCCGGCCGCCGAAGGGACGGCAAAGACTCGCGCCGGGCTGCGGGCGCCTCAGAATCTGGGTTGGCGCCGCTGACAGGCGCCGATTCTGTGCCGCCTTGACCTAGGCGTCGCGCTCGGCCATCGCCTGCCAGACGCGCTCGGCGGTCATCGGCAGCCGTCTGACCCTCGCGCCCGCGGTCGCTGCGGCGATCGCGTTCGCCACCGCGCCGGGCACGCCGACGACCGGCGCCTCGCCGACGCCCTTGGCTCCGAACGGACCCTCGGGCGCGGGAACCTCGACGATCTCGGTGTCGATCAGCGGCGTGAACGCGGCGGTCGGCAGCGCGTAGTCGACGAACGTGCCGGTGATGAGCTGGCCGTGATCGTCGTGGGCGAGCTCCTCGAGCAGGGCCCAACCGAGCCCCTGCGCCGCGCCGCCGCACATCTGGCCCTCGACCAGCGCCGGATTCAGCGCCCGTCCGACGTCCTGGGCGATCACGTGGCCGAGCACGGTCACGGCGCCGGTGTCCGGGTCGACGCGCACGTGCGAGAGGTGAGCCGCCGCCTGGGGCGCCTGCGACAGAGAGACGCGCCCGTGGCCCTCGACCGGCGGGTGCGGGCTGCCGAAGGTGAGGATCTTCGCCGCGAGCTCGTCGATCGAGATCGCGCGCGCCGGGACGCCCTGCGGGCGCACGCTTCCGTCTGCGATCTCGAGGTCCTCGGGGGCGATCTCGAGCTCCTCGGCCGCAACCTCGAGCAGGCGCTCGCGGGCCTCGATCGCCGCGCGCTGCACCGCCCGCCCGACCGTGTAGGTGACCTTGCTGCCACCGCTGGTGCCGGCGTACGGTGCGCTCGCCGTGTCGGCGTGGACGACTCGCACGCGGGAGGGATCGACGCCGAACGCATCGGCGGCGATCGTCGCGAACGCGGTCTCGACGCCGGTCATGTCGGCCGCGCCGGTGATCACCGTCAGCCGGCCGTCGTGATCGAGCCGGCAGACCGCCGCCGCCGGCTCATAACCGCCGGGCCACCAGCCGACCGAGATGCCGATCCCCTCGCCCTCTGGCAGCTTGTCGCGCCGCGCCCAGAGCGGGTGCTGATGGATCCGCTCGAGACATTGACGCGCGCCGAAGACCGGGAAGGGCTGGCCCGAGGGCGCCGGGTCGCCCTCCACCGAAACGTTGTGTAGCCGCAGCTCGAGTGGGTCGAGCCCGAGTTTCGCGGCGAGCTCGTCGACGAGGGACTCGAGCGCGAACGCGGCCGGCGGCGCGGTCGGACCGCGATAGGCGCCGAACGTCATCCGGTTGGTCGCGACGCCCAGCGCGGTCAGCTCGTGCGCACGCCAGCGGTACGGGCCGGCGGTCAACATCGCCGCGATCGACTCGACGCCGAAGTCATCGGTCGCGCCGCGATCCACGAGCACGCGTGACCGCACCGCGGTCAGGGTTCCGTCGGCCTTGGCGCCGACCTCGAGCGTCAACACCTCGGCGCCGGCCGGATTCGTCGCGGACATGTCCTCGCTGCGGGTCAGCACGAGGCGCACGGGGCGCCGCAGGATCAGCGTCGCGGACGCGACCAGCGGCTCGATGATCATCATCTTGCCGCCGAACGCGCCCCCGAGCGTCGCGGCGCGGATGCGGATCCGATCGACCGGGAGGCCGAACAGCTTCGCGAGCGAATCCCGGGTCGCAAACGGCGCCTGCGTCGCCGAATTGATCACGAGCTCTCCATCGGGCTCGAGCCAGGCCGTACCGGACTGAGGCTCGAGGTATCCCTGGTACATCCACGGCGTCTGGAACCGTCCGGCGACCACCACGTCGCTCGAGGCGAGCGCCGCCTCGACGTCTCCCTGCGCGAGCCGCGCCGAGCCGAGCACGTTGTCTGAGAGCTCCTCGTCGTCGCCGACGCCACCGGCCGCGACCGACGCGTGGGCGTCACCGAGGTCTGATCCCTCGCCGGTATCCGGAACGATCACCCGCGCGCGCGGTGATCCGGGCCGCGCCGCCGCCTCGAGGTCGATCACGGGCGCCAGCGGCTCGAGCTCGACCTCCACCAGTTCGGCCGCATCCTCGGCCAGCGCCTCGCTATCGGCGACCACCAGCGCGACCGGCTGGCCGGCGTAGACGACCTCCTCGCGCGCGAGCGGCTCGTAGAGCCGGCCCGGTCCGCTGCCGACGAGCGGTAGATCGGCCGCGGTCAGGACCGCGGCGACGCCCGGCAGCGCCAGCGCGGATTCGGTCGAGATCGAGGCGATCTTCGCGTGAGCCTCGTGCGACATCACGAGCCGCGCGTGCAGGAGACCCAGCACCGGCAGGTCGGCAGTGAAGCGCGTGGTGCCGCGGACCTTGGGCTCTGAATCACGGCGGGGAGTGGAGACGCCGACCGCGGCCATAGTCCCAACGTAGCAGTGGGCTCTCATGGACCCTCGGCCTCGGATCGGCCCTGTCCCTACGCTTAGTAGGGGCCGATGACGATCTCCGATTACGCCGACTCCCTGACATTCACGGGGATGACACTCGATCGCGCGATGGCGGCGCGCGAGGACCCGGAGCGGGTGGCGCAGCTCCTCGCCGATCCCGGCGCGCGGGCGGTCGCCGCCGCAGCCGACGGAGTCCTGCTCGACGACGGCGCCGGCCCGGCGCTGTTGCGCGTGCCCACAAACCCTCGCGCGACCGCAATCCCGGACTCCGAGCCGATTTTGCTCGGAGTGCAGGACGGCACGGCCCTGTTCGCCACCGATCTCGACTCGCTGGCGGCGCCCGAGCGCGCGGCGCTGACAGGTGGCGGCCGGATCGCGTCACTGCGCGATGCGGGAGCGGTCGTATCGAGACCCGAGGCCGCACTCGCCGCATACGTGACGGCGCTGCTCAACTGGCACCGCCGACACCGCTTCTGCTCTAACTGCGGCGCCGCGACACTCGTCCGCGAGGCCGGCTACTCACGCCGCTGCCCACGCTGCGGCGCGCTGCACTTCCCGCGCACCGACCCGGTCGTGATCATGACCGTCGAGCACGACGACCGGCTGCTGCTCGGCCACCGGGCCGGCTGGCCCGCCGGGCGCTACTCGGTGCTGGCGGGCTTCGTGTCGGCGGGAGAGGCGGCCGAGGAGGCGGTCGTGCGCGAGGTCGCGGAGGAGTCGGGGATCGTCGCGCGCGATCCGAAGTTCGTCCGCTCGCAGCCGTGGCCGTTTCCGAGCTCGCTGATGCTCGGCTTCGAGGCGCGCTCCGATGGCGGCGAGCCGCGCGCGCACGACGGAGAGCTCGATGCGGTCGGCTGGTTCACGCGCGCCGAGGTCGAGGCTGCTGTGCAGGGGCGCAATCCCGAGCTGCTGCTGCCACCGGGCGTCTCGATCGCGCGATTTTTGATCGACCGCTGGCTCGCGCGCCCCGCCGCGTAACCGTCACTCCTCGAGGAGTGACTGCACCGCAGCCGGGCTCACCTCGAGCGCGGCCACGTCCTCGGCGAGCTGCTCGGGACTCGTCGCGCCGAACAGGACGGACGCGACGGCCGGGTTGGCGAGCGCGAACGCGATCGCGAGCGCCGCCGGGCTGCACCCGATCTCGGGGGCGAGCGCGCGCAGGCGGCGTCCGCATTCGCGCGCGGCGGCGAACCGGGGCCTCTCGATCTCCGCGTCGGCGCGGCCTGAGCCGCCGGCGGCGTACTTTCCCGTCAGGATCCCGCCGGCCATCACAAACGAGGCGACCACGTTCGCGCCTGAGGCCTCGAGTGCCGCTCGCATCTCGATGCTCTCCACGAATTCGCGGGCTACGAGGCTGTACGGGAGCTGGACGGCGCATGGCTGCCGCGCCCCCTGACGCGTGGCGGACCGGATCGCATCCATCAACGGATCCGCCTCCCAGTTGACGATTCCCCATGCGCGCGCCTTGCCAGAGCTCACGAGGTCGCCCATCGCCGCGACCAGCTCGTCGATCGCCAGGCCATCCGGAGGCGGGTTGGCGTAGATCAGGTCGACGTAGTCAAAGCCCATCCGCGACAGCGACCCGTCGAGCTCGGCCGCGGCGCTCTCCCGCGGCCAAAACTCCCACCACAGCTTGTTCGAGACGACCGTCGCGTCGCGATCCCATCCGACGGCGCGGAACAGCTCGCCGAACAGGACTTCGGAGTAGCCGGTCGGAATCGGTGCACCCCCCGTCTCGTCGTCGTAGCGTGCGTCGTCGAGGAAGTTGAAGCCGAGTTCGCGGGCGGCGCCCATCACAGCGAGCGCGTCGTCGCGCGGGAGCCGCTCGAAGGTCCGCCACGAGCCCAGCGAGAGCCGCGAGACCTCGAGCTCGGACCTGCCGAGCTTTCGCTTCTCCATCATGGACAAGATCCGGCCACCGTTTTTACCATTGAGTCAATTATCTCGGAGGTCACCTGCGCCTCGGGGCGTTAGAGGTACATTGAAACGATGATCGGCTTGGCCAGATGGTGCATCAGGCACCGACGGTGGGTTATCGGCGGTTGGGTTGCGATCGCAGTCATCGCGACCGTGATCGCGTCGGCCGTCGGACGGCAGTACGCGACCGACTTCAGCCTCCCGGGGACCGAGGCTCAGCACGTGACAGACCTGCTCAACAGCCAGTTCAAGGCTCAGAGCGGTGACATCGACACGATCGTCTTTCACACCTCGAACGGAACCGTCGACTCCCCGGCCGTACGCGCCAAGATCGAGCCGCTGCTGACCCAGGTGAAGTCGATGCCGCACGTCGACAGCGTGATCAGCCCGTACAGCCCCGCCGGCCGGGTGGCGGTCAGCCGCGATCGCCGGACCGCGTTCGCGACGATCAACTACGACAAGCGCGCGAACCTGCTGCCAGACAAGACGGGGCAGCCGGTGCTCGACGCGATCAACAAGATCCACGTTCCCGGGCTCCAGCTCGCCGCCGGCGGGCAGGTGATCGAGAACGCCGAGGGCTTCAACATCGGGCCCGCGACCGCGGTCGGCGTGATTGCGGCGATGCTGATCCTGCTGCTGACGTTCGGCTCGCTGATCGCCGCCGGGATGCCGCTGATCACTGCCGGCCTGGGCCTGATCACGGGGATCGCGCTGGTCGGGATCGCGACCCACGTGACCAGCATGTCCAACGTAGCGCCGGAGCTCGCGATCATGATCGGGCTGGGGGTCGGGGTCGACTACGCGCTCTTCATCGTCACGCGCTTTAAGGAGAACTACGCTCGCCTCGGTGACGTGTCGCAGTCCGTCGTCGAGGCGATGGACACCTCCGGGCGCGCGATCCTGCTCGCCGGCACGACCGTGATCATCGCCCTGCTGGGCATGTTCGCGACCGGCGTGACCTTCCTGTACGGGCTCTCGATCGCGTCCGTGCTCGCGGTGCTGCTGGTCCTGTGCGCCTCGCTGACCGTGCTTCCCGCCCTGCTGTCGCGTTACGGCCTCAAGGTCGTTCGCCCGAGCCGGTCCGAGCGCCGCCGCGAGGCACGGGGCATGGCACCGCGCGAGTCACAGTGGCGCCGCTGGAGCCGCACCGTGCAGGCGCACCCATGGCCGCTGGCGGCCGGGGCGCTCGCGTTGGCTCTCCTCTGCGTCGTGCCGGCGCTCACGCTGCGCCTCGACGCGTCCGACGCCGGCAACGACCCGTCGAGCACGAGCAGCTACCGGGCATTCAACCTGCTCTCCGATGGCTTCGGGCCTGGGTTCAACGGCCCGCTGCTGATCGCGGTCGAGCTGCACGGCAAGCCCGCAGCCCAGGCCGTGCCGCCTCTGCGCGCGGCCGTCGCCCGGACCCCCGGCGTGGTCACCGTGACTCCCCCGCAGGTCTCGCCGTCGGGAAGCGTGGCCGTATTCGAGGCCTATCCGAGCTCCGCGCCGCAGGCGTCCGCGACCACCGACCTCGTCAACCACCTGCGCGACGATGTGTTGCCGCCGCTGAAACAGAGGCTCGGCGTCAGCGCGCTCGTCGGCGGCTTCACGGCCGGCTCGATCGACTTCTCCCACGTCCTCGCGACCAAGCTGCCGCTGTTCATCGGGATCGTCGTCGTCCTGTCCGCCGTGCTGCTGTTCGTGATCTTCCGGTCGCTGGTGATCCCGCTCCAGGCGGGGCTGATGAACCTGCTCAGCATCGGTGGCGCGCTCGGCCTGACCGTGCTCGTCTTCCAGCACGGCTGGCTTTCCGGCGTGCTCGGGGTGACCCCGGGTCCGATCGAACCATGGATACCGGTGCTCATGTTCGCGGTCGTGTTCGGCCTGTCGATGGATTACGAGGTGTTCCTGGTCTCGCGGATCCGGGAGGAGTGGGTCCGCCACCGTGATGCCGGGCGCGCGGTCACCGACGGGATCGCCTTCACCGGCCGCGTGATCACCGCCGCGGCGGCGATCATGATCTGCGTCTTTTTGTCGTTCATGCTCGGGGATCAGCGCGCCATCAAGGAGTTCGGATTCGGGCTCGCGGTCGCGGTGTTCCTCGACGCGCTCGTGATCCGCTGCGTGCTGCTCCCGGCCGTGCTCGAGCTGCTCGGCCCGGTCACCTGGTGGCTGCCGCCGTGGCTCGATCGGCGCCTGCCCCGGATCCGGATCGAGGGGCACCTGGCGACCTCGGCCGAGGAGGCCGGGCAGGAGCAGCGCGAGGAGCACGCACCCACGCGGACTCCCGCTTAACTGAGGCGGCCGCCGCGGGCCGTCTCAGGCCGGACTCGGCGGCCAGACATGCGGTGTGCGACAAATCCGGCGCGACCATTTGGAATTGGCGCAGTCCGCATGCAGAGGGCGGGTTTTGCGCCAAGTCCACGGCGCACGGTCGGATTTGTCGCATTCAGCATGTGTGTGCCGTGTGCCGTGTGCCGTGTGCCGTGCGTCGTGCGTCGTGCGCCGTGCGCCGTGCGCCGTGTGCCGTGCGCCCTGCGCCCTGCGCCGTGCGCCGTGCGCCCGGGGCGGCGCGGAGTGAGAGAAACCCCGCTTAGACTCTGAGGGCCGCGCCGCCGGCGGTGCAGGCCGCGGGCGCCGGGCGTCGAACGAGCTTCTGACCCGACCGCTACTACATGCGGCGCGGTGGGTTAGGACGGGCAGTGCACGTGATTGTGTCGCGAAGGGGCCAGCACAACAGGCAGGGTTTGACCGGGGTTGGCCTGGTCTTCGCGGGGTGCGCGCTCGCGTTCGCCGCCCTGTTCGCGATTCTCGCCGGTCCGGCCGCTGCGGCATCGGCGGACCACGCGAAGAGCAGGAGCAAGCTCAAGACGGTGCGCTACCGCGGCTACGCGATGCGCGTTCCGACCTCGTGGCCCGTCTACCGCCTGACGCGCCGCCCGACGGTGTGCGTGCGCTTCAACCGCCACGCGGTCTACCTCGGGTCACCGGGCGCGCGGCAGTCGTGTCCGGCGAGCGCCGCCGGGCGAACCGAAGCGATCCTCGCATCGCCTCGCGCGAGTCGCCCCATCGCCGCGGACGCGGGTATCGGGCGCCCGCTGGCGGCCGTCACCGCCCGCGCGGCCCAGCCGGCCGGCGGTTCGGAGGCCCAGATCGCGGTCCCGGGCCACCAGGTCGAGGTGACGGCGACCTG
>DATNKY010000562.1:0-4626 GCA_035603155.1 Solirubrobacteraceae bacterium | reverse complement strand
CCAAAGGCGTCGAGGACACCGCGTTCTACCGGTACGCGCGGTTGCTCGCGCTGTGCGACGTCGGCGGCGATCCGGGCCGGTTCGGGCTTTCGGTGCAGTCCTTCCACGTCGCCAACGCCGATCGCGCGGAGCGCTTCCCCGACAGTCTGCTGGCCACGAGTACGCACGACACCAAGCGGTCGGCCGACGTCCGTGCGCGAATCGCCGCGCTGACCTGGGTGCCCGAGGATTGGGAGCGGCACGTCCGGCGCTGGCTCGCGCTGACCGAGAGGCTGCGCGGCGAGCACGGTGCTCCCGACGACGTCGAGCGTTACTTCGTGTTTCAGACCCTGGTCGGCGCCTGGCCGATCGAGGCCGAGCGGCTTCGCGGCTACATGGAGAAGGCGCTGCGCGAAGCCAAGCGCAACAGCACCTGGATCGACCCGGATCTGGTCTGGGAGGGCGAGGTGATGGCGTTCTGCGGGGCGCTGTACGGCGACCGCGAGTTCCTGTCGCACTTCGAGCCGTTCGTACGACGCGTGGCCGCGCTGGGCGAGCGGATCTCGCTCGCAACGCTGGCGCTGAAGCTGACCGCGCCGGGGGTCCCCGAGATCTACCAGGGCGACGAGCTCGAGTTCCGGGCGCTGGTCGATCCCGATAACCGCAGACCGGTCGATTGGGAATGGCGGCAGGCGATGCTCGCGCGGTTTCAGGGCGGCTCCCCGCCCGACAGGCAGACACTCAAGCTGTGGCTGATCCGGCGCCTTCTGTCGGTCCGGATCAGGCGCCCGCAAGCGTTCGCGGGCGACTACCGCCGGCTTGCCGCCGACGATGACGTGGTGGCGTTCATGCGCGGCGACGAGCTGCTGGTCGCCGTGGCGACCCGTCCGGGCAGCGGGAGTGGCGAGTTGCGCGATGCCGGCGGCAGCTGGCGCGACGTCCTGCGCGGCGGGGAACGGACGCTCGGCGAGCAGGAGCCACTCGCCGGGCTGCTCGACGAACATGGAATTGCCGTCCTGGTCCGCTACTGAGGGCCCTCGCCCGTGTTAAAGCTTCGAATCCCGTGCCAGCAGGGCGGCTAGACTGGGCCCGGGCGCAGGGGCAACTTGTCAAAAAACAAAGGTAGAGCGACCGTGCTCAAGAAATGTGGAGTGCCGGTGGTCGGCGTGCTCGCCGCGCTGTGGATCCTGGTCCTCGGGGTCCCGAACGCAGTCGCCGCTGTGGCGTCGTCGAGCGTGACGAGCCCAGCCAACGGCGCAATCGCCCAGCAGAACGGCGACAACATAGGAGATCCCGCTCATCAGATCACCGTCTCGGGCACGACGACAAACGACGGAACGCCCGGCAACGTCGATCTGATCTGCACATTCGGCAACAGCGATGGTTCGACGGGCGATTCTCTGATCGCCCCCAACATCGCGGTCGACTCCAATGGGAACTTCTCGTTCTCGGGCCCGGTGCCGGCGATCGAGCAGCCGTGCGTGATCCGCGCGGTCCCGGCGAGCGGCTCGATTCCAGCCGACCTGAGCCCGTTCACAGGGCCGAAGGTGGCCTTCGGCGACTTCGACACCACAACCGTACTCAGCGGTGCGAACGTCGGCCAGGTGTACGACTTCTTCGACAACGGCGCACAGTTTTCCGGCGATGGCGATTACGCCTCGGTCGGCCGCGGCGGGTTGTTCGACGCCTGGCCGGTCGACCCGTCGACGCTCGTCAAGGGAGCCGATCTCTTCTTCAGCAATGACTACCTGTCGGCCAAGAACAGCGACCGCTCCGACATCGAGGTCGACGGGATCCCCGCGTATCCGGCCTATGCCGCGGCGACCCTCCTGAGCTTCAAGGGAGAGGGCTTCAGTGGCCTCCCCGCGGTCACGTTCACTCATAGCCAGGATCCGATCACCGGCGACCTGACGATCCAGGAGTCCGAGATGCTCGTGCAATGCGCGCCTACGCCGGCGACGTATCCGGCGACCGCCTCGAGCTGCACGAGCTTCGCGCCGACCGGCGTCAGGTTCGATCGCACGATCGTCCAGAACCAGGATGGTCGCCAGGCGCAGCTGACCGACACCTACACGAGCGTCGACGGCAAGCAGCATGCGCTCGACCTGCGCTACGGACAGGACTTCCAGAATCCGCACCCGGGCTTCAACTTCCCGTGGGTCGACGGGAGCACGTACAACACCCACGCTCCCGGCGACACCGAGGCCGCACCGCCGACCGCACCGGTGAGCATGTTCGTCAACGCCGACAACACGATCGCCGACGGAGACCTGTCCTCGGCGCAGGGGGCGATCACGTTCGCGTCCAAGCCGAACGGCTTCACGTTCGTGCCGAACGGCAATTTCGGCGACGTCCATTTCGACGTCGCATACACGCGCAACGTCCCCGCCGGCGGGTCGACGACGCTCAAGACCACCTACTCATGGGCGTTCACGAAGGCCGACGCGCACAGCCTCGCGATGCTCGCCGAGCAGCAGGACCTGAGCGCACCGGCGGTCACCACCGGCGCAGCCACCGCGATCACGACCAGCGGCGCGACCGTGTCCGGATCGGTCAACCCGAACGGCTCCGACACCAAGTATCAGTTCCGATACGGGACCACGACCGCGTATAGCCACTCGACCACGCTCACCGATGCGGGTACAGGCACGAGCTCGAGCAACGTCTCGGCCACCCTCAGCGGGCTGGCGCCAGGCACGACGTACCACTATCGCCTGGTCGCGACCAACGCTGCAAACACGACGAACGGGTCAGACGCGACCTTCAAGACCGCGCCGACGCCCCCACCGCCTCCGCCACCCCCGCCGCCGACCAGGCTCAAGGTCGGGCACATCAAGATCAACGGCGATCGCGCGTCGATTCCGCTCTCGTGCACCGGCGCATCCACCGCGGTCTGCAGGGGCACGCTGGCCGAGACGATCCGCGTAACGGTCCGCGTCAAGCACCACCGCAAGCAGATCAACAAGACCGTCGCCAGCGGGAGGTTCTCGATCAAGGCGAGCGCCGGTAAGACCGTCAAACTGACCCTCAACAGGACGGGACGCAAGGCGCTCGCCGCCTCGAGCTCACACAAACTCCGGGTCACCCTGACCGTTCGCCTGGCCGGCAAGAAGGTGACAGCCAAGACGCTGACCTTCAAGGCAGCGCATAAACGTACGGACAAGCACAAGAGACACAAGGGCACATGACCCACGACCACCATCGGGGCCGCGAACTGCGCGCGCGAGCCGGGATCTTCTGGCTCGCGGTGCTGGCGACGATGGTGATCGCGGTGAGTGCCGCCTCGGGCGCGGTCACATCATCGAACGTGACCAGCCCGGCGAGCGGCTCGTTCTCTCAGGGCAACGCGGACAGCCCCGCGGACCCGGCACACCAGGTCACGTTCTCGGGGACGACGAAAAACGACGGCACGCCCGGGAACATCGACCTGATCTGCACGTTCGGGGAGTCGGACGGGACCACTGACGATTTCCCGATTGAGTCCAGCGTCCCGGTCTCGTCCACCGGGACGTTCTCGATCACGCGCCCCGCCCCTCCGGTCAACCAGCCGTGCGTCGTCCGCGCCGTGCCGGCAGGGGGAGGCCTGCCCGACGATCTGACCCCGTTCACCGGACCTCGGATGGCCTCGGGCGAGTTTGACACCGGCACCGAGCCGAGCGGTCTCAACCAGGGGCTGACGTATGACTACGACGACGACGTGCCGCAGTTCGCCGGCATTGGCAACTACTTCTCGGTCTCAAACGGTGGGCTGTTCGATGCTGTTCCTGTCGATCCGACGACACTTGCCAAAGGCGCCGACCTCGTACTCGGCGCGGCCTACCTGTCGGACGTGAACACAGACAGATCCGACGTCGAGGTCGACGGGATCTCCGCGTACGCCCCGGCGGACGCCAACTTCTTGTTCAGCGGAGCGCCGAACTTCACCGGGTTGCCGGCACTGTCGTTCTCCTCGGCCCAGGATCCGGCCACCGGCGACGTGGTCATCCATGAGTCCGAGCTGCTGGTCAAATGCGAGCCGACGCCGGCGACATATCCCGCCACGTCGACGAGTTGCACCAGCTTCGCATCGACGGGGATCAGGTTCGACCGCACGATCGTCCAGGACCAAGCAGGTCGCCAGGCCCATTTCACCGACACCTACACGAGCGTCGACGGAAAGCCGCATACGGTCAATCTCCGCTATGGACAGGACTTCATGGACCCCAATGCAGGGTTCGACTTCCCGTGGGTCGACGGCAGCACGTACAAGGCTCACGCCGAGGGGGACTCGATCGCGGGGCCGCCGAGCGCGCCCACGAGCGTGCTTCTCAAGTTCGACAACGGCATCCCAGACGGCGACGAGGCCTCGGCCCAGGGAGCGATCACGTACGCACAGGCTCCGAGCGGCTTTGAGTACCTGCCGGCCGGCGTGATCCCGAACAACGGCATCCTGCACCTGTACGCCAACTTCGCGCGAGACGTCCCGGCGGGCGGGTCGGCGACACTTAAGACCACGTTCTCGTGGACGTTCACTCAGGCCGACGCGCAGGCGCTCGCGAACGCCGCCGTGCAGTCATATACGCCGCCTGGCGCGGTGACCGGGGCGGCCTCGGGGACCACCACCACCGGTGCGACCGTGTCCGCGTCGGTCAACGCCAACGCGCAGCC
>DATNKY010000685.1:0-2154 GCA_035603155.1 Solirubrobacteraceae bacterium | reverse complement strand
CGGCAGCCACCAGGACATCGAGTGGGCGATCGCGCACGCGGGCGAGTGGCCCGGCGGCGTGTCGGTGGTGCAGTCGCGCCCGGTCACAGCGCTCGCCAAGCCCTCGCCGCCGCCGGCGGGGCAGTCGGCGATGTCGCTCGTGATGAGCACCTTCGGCGTGCGGCCTGCGCGGTCCGAGGAGGAGTCCTAATGTCTCGATTCGGAGATTCGGTGGCACCAAGAGGGGTCACTGGGGGATGCTGCGCAAGGACGCAGGAGCCGACGCGTAGCAGCGCTACGCGAGGTGACGAGGACGATGCGCGGCGCCGCCAGGGGCCGCTCGACTGCCATCCAATCGATGAATTGGGGCACTAAGTGGCGCTCAGCCACGACGATGTCAGGGAGATACTGCGGCTCATCGATGAGTCGGACGTCGACGAGCTGCTCGTTGAGACCGAGGGCTTCTCACTGCACGTGGTCAGGCGCGGCGCTGCGGCTAGCGACGGCGATGCGCCCACGCGCGAGGGCGATGGCGGCGCGCGCGTCGAGGAGCCGAGCGCCGATCGCGCCGCCGACGAGCTGCTGACCGTCCCGTCACCGATGCTCGGCACCTTCTATCGCGCCGAATCCCCGGGAGCGGCGCCGTTCGTCGAGATCGGCGCCGACGTCGAGCCCGACACGACCGTGTGCATCATCGAAGTGATGAAGATGATGAATTCGGTCGCCGCGGGTGTGACCGGGACCGTGGTCGAGATCTGCCCCCGCAGCGGCGAACTCGTCGAGTACGGCGCGCCTCTGCTGCGCCTTCGGCCCCGATGAAGCGAGTCCTGATCCCGAATCGGGGCGAGATCGCATTGCGGATCGTCGGCGCCTGCGAGGAGCTCGGTCTCGAGTCCGTGATCGCCGCCTCCGAGCCCGATCGCGATGGGCTCGCCGCGCGCAGAGCCGACCGAGTCGTCGTGCTAGGTCCCGGACCGGCGAGCGAGAGCTACCTCCGGGACGACGCGATCGTGCAGGCGGCGCTCGGCACCAGCTGCGATGCGATTCATCCGGGTTATGGCTTTCTATCCGAAAGCCCTCGGCTCGCTCGGCGCGCGCGCGAGCACGGGATCACGTTCGTAGGGCCGCCGACGAGCGCGATCGAGCTCGCCGGTGACAAGCTCGCCGCGCGCTTCGCGGCCGAGCGGGCAGGCGCGCCGGTGCTTGCCGGGGGCGAGGTGACGAGTGCGGCCGAGGCACGGCGGCTCGCGGCTCAGATCGGCTACCCGGTGCTGGTCAAGGCGGCGGGCGGCGGCGGCGGCCGGGGGATCAAGCTGGCGCGCGACGGCGACGAGCTCGACGAGCTCACCGGGCTCGCGCGCGCTGAGGCGGCGGCTGCCTTCGGCGACGACCGCCTGTACGTGGAGCGGTTGATCCGGCGCGCGCGGCACGTCGAGGTCCAGATCGTCGCCGACGGTCGTGGCGCCGTGATCGCGCTCGGCGAGCGCGATTGCAGCGTTCAGCGCCGGTTTCAGAAGCTGATCGAGGAGGCGCCGGCGCCGGGGCTCCCGACGGGGCTGCGCGAGCGCCTGCTCGATTGCGCCGTGTCGGTCGCGAGCGCGATCGGGTACGAGAACGTCGGGACGGTGGAGTTCGTCCTCGACGCCGACAGAGAAGAATTTTTCTTTCTCGAGATCAACTGCCGGATTCAGGTCGAGCATCCCGTCACCGAGGCCGTCACCGGCCGCGATTTGGTTGCGCTCCAGCTCCAGATCGCCGACGAGCGGCCGCTCGGGTTCACGCAAGCCGACGTCGAATCGACCGGCCACGCGGTCGAGTGCCGGCTCAACGCCGAGGACGTCACCAAGGGGTTCATGCCGAGCCCCGGCCGGTTGTCGATCTTCGCCGTGCCCGACCTACGAGGGTTGCGAGTCGACACGCACTGCTTCGCCGGCGCGACGATCCCGCCGTACTACGATTCGATGTTGGCAAAGATCGTGGCGTTCGGAACCTCTCGTGACGCAGCCATCGGGCGCATGGAACGGGCCCTTTCGGAGACGGTGATCGAAGGCGTTCGGACGACCGTCGGAGTGTGTCAGGAATTGCTCCGGACCCCTGAGTTTCGGGCGGGCCGGTACGATATCGGTTTTCTCCCTTCGTTCGCCCAGGCGGTGCACTGACGTGCCGGCGCGGAGG
>DATNKY010000103.1:0-7680 GCA_035603155.1 Solirubrobacteraceae bacterium | reverse complement strand
CGGGCCGACCCGCCGCTCGGAGCGTCCGTCAATGTGGTCGGGACCGTCAACGTGCTCGAGGCGGTTCGCCGCCGCCAGGACCGGATTCCGCATCTCATCTACGCCTCGTCGGTGGCCGTACTGGATGCTTCCGGCGGCGGCGACGGGCCGATGCCGGCGGTGCCCGGGACGGCGTACGGGATCTACAAGCAGGCCAACGAGCAGATGGCGATGCGGTACTGGCTCGACCACCGTTTGCCCAGTATCGGCCTGCGTCCGCACACGGTTTTCGGCCCGGCGCGAGACCAGGGGTTGACCTCCGCACCCACGATGGCGATGCTCGCCGCAGCCGCGGGACGGCCCTACGAGATCCCGTACGCGGGCGCCGCTCAATTCCAGTATGCGCCCGATGTCGCTCGTGCCTTTGTCGCCGCAGCGGTCGCCGAGGTCCGAGGCGCCGAGGTCCACAACCTGCGCGGTGACGCCTGCACGATCGCTGATCTGATCAAGATCATCGTCGACGTCTGTCCGGATGCGAATGGCTCGATCAGCTACACCGGGGACCCGTTGCCGTTCCCCGAGACAGTCGACAGCGACGGCCTCGATAGCGCGATCGGGGACATCGCGGAGACCCCGCTCACGGCGGCCGTTGACGACACCATCGCACGCTTTCGATCAGCGCTCGCCGAGCGCAGGATCGACGAATCGATCCTCGAATAGATCTCTCGAGCCAGTGCATAGCCGCTGGATTTTTGTCCCCGTCGCCCGCGGTTCCTTGACAGGCCCGCCGCGGGTCGCATACGATCGCGTTGGCTGACGCAATCGTTTGCCCGAAACAGGAATCTGCTTGGCACTGTTTGGCAAGAAGAAGCGTTCACGGCCGGAAGATCAGACGTTGTCGCTGTACTACGCGTCCGATGTCCACGGCTCGGACCAATGCTGGAGAAAGTTCCTCGGAGCCGGGCGGTTCTACGGCGTCGACGCCCTGATCATGGGAGGGGATCTGACCGGCAAAGCGATCGTGCCGATCGAGCGCAACGGCTCCGGCTCGTTCACCACCAGCTTCCTCGGCGAGACCCGAAGCGGGAATTCCCAGCGCGAGCTCGACGAGCTGCTCGATGCCGTTCGATACAACGGCATGTACCCCTGGCTGGCAAGCGCTCAGGAGATCCAGGCCCATTCGGGCGACATGGATGCGCAGTCGGAGCTGTTCGACTCCGTCATCGTCGATGAACTGCGCCGCTGGATCGCGCTCGCCGACGACCGGATGGCCCAGTACGGCATCGGGGTCTACGTGATGCCAGGCAATGACGACCCCTGGAGCTGCGACCCGATCATTGAGCAGGCATCGCACGTGGTCGCATGCGATGACCGCGTCGTCCAGGTGGGTCCTCACGAGATGATCTCGTGCGCTTACGCAAATCCCACCCCGTGGGACAGCCCCCGAGAGCTCGACGAGAACGCGTTGTATGAACGCATCAAAGGCCTTGCCGACCAGGTCGAGAGCCCCACGACCGCGATCTTCAATCTACACGTCCCACCCTATGACTCGGGGCTGGACACGGCGCGGGAGATCAACCCCGACCTCACGCTTGTGTACAAGAGCGGCGCGCCGCACGAGATCCCTGTCGGGAGCACGGCGGTGCGTCAGATCATCGAGGAATACCAGCCGTTGCTCGCCCTCCATGGTCATATCCATGAGAGCAGGGGTGATGCGCACCTGGGAAGAACCCTTGCAATCAACTCCGGCTCGGAATACAACAGCGGCCGGATCCACGGGGTCACCGTCGCACTCGGCGGCGATCGCGTGCTCTCACACCAATTCGTAATCGGCTGACACAAATTCTCGAGGAGGAGCTTCGTGGCACAGACCGAACCCGCACCGCCTAGTTCGACAACCGAGCCGCGCTCCAACCTGTTCGTTCGAAACGCGACGGGACTGGTGCGCGGTGTTCCGGCGAAGTCGTCGATCATCATCAACCTGATCCCCGGCCATCCGACCCAGACGCTCGCCGCGACCTTCTTCTTCGCCCTCACGATCGCGCCCGGCGGCAACGTCTATCTGGGGATCGCCCTGGTCCTTCCGATGGTGCTGGCGTTCTCCTATGCGTTCGGACTGCTGACCAGCATGATTCCCCGCTCCGGCGGCGATTACGTGCTGGTAAGCCGAGTGATACACCCGGTTGTGGGGCTGATGTCGTCGTTCTGCATGACGGTGGCGGGCTTGCTCTCAAACGCCTACTTTGGGCTCGCGTTCGTGACCGTCGGCCTCGGGCCGGGATTGACCGGCATCGGTCTGATCGGCCACAACACCACGCTCGTCAAGTGGGGCACGACGCTGTCCAACAGCCACAAGTGGGAGTTCATCTTCGGTGCACTGATGATGGTGGCGGCCGGCTTGATCATGACCGGCGGCTGGAGGCGCGTGCTGCGGATCCAGAACACGCTGTTCTGGATGGTCACGGGCAGCTTGGTCGTATGCGGACTCGTCGCGCTGTTCACCAGCCACAGCACGTTCATCCACAACTTCAACAACTTCGCCCGCCCGTACACGCATTCGGGTAACACCTACGGGGCGGTGATCAAGGCGGCCAACAAGGGCGGGATCAACACCCACCCGCCGTTCTCCTTCGGCAACACGATTCCGGTGATCGGGATCCTCGCGACCACAGCGGTCTACAGCTACTGGACGACCTTCGTCGGCGGCGAGCTGCGGCAGGGCGGCAGCCGCAAGACCGCCAACAACATGGCAATCGGCGGAACCATCGCGCTGGCGGCGCTCGTCGTGTTCGGGTGGATCTTCTTCCGCACGTTCGGCCACGGCTTCGAGATCGCGGCCAACAGCGGCAACTTCCCCAGCCAGATCGCGATCGCCAACACCCCGTTCTTCTTCCTGACCTCGGCCTCCGTGGGCAGCACGATCTTTGCCGTGATCGTGTTCGTCGGCTACATCGTCTTCTGGCCGCTGATCATGTACATCTCGATGCTCCAGCAGACGCGCATGTTGTTTGCGTACTCGTTTGACGGGATCCTCGCCAAGAGGGTGACGGCGGTCAGCCGCGCGGGCTCGCCGTATATCGCGGTGATAATCGCCGTCATCGGTTCGATCATCGTCCTCTACTGGGGAATCCATTCCTCCAACTTCTTCCAGGTCCTGGCCTACGCGACCCTGATCCAGCTGGTCGGCATGACGATCGTTGGGGTCACGGCGGCGGTCGTGCCGTGGCGCCGAGCCGCGTTGTACCGAGCGTCCGCGGCGCAGTTCAAGATCCTCGGCATTCCGGCGGTCGCGGTCGCCGGTGTGGCGGCGATCATCTCCGGCGTCCTGATCTGGATCATCTATCTGCACTACCCAGCTCTCGGTCTCTCCGACAAGTCGAAGTTCTTCACCTTCGTCGCGGTCACCCTGGGTTTGGCCATCGTCTACTACATAGGCGCAAAGCTGATCCGCCGCGCGCAAGGGGTCGACATCGATCTCGCCTACGCCGAAGTGCCGCCCGAATGATCCGGGCGGCGCTCGGCGCCGCCTGCGGCGTCGGCGCGGTGATCCGGGCGTAGGCGACCCCGGAAGGAGTTTGCGAGCTTGAAGATCACTGGCGTTGAACCGATCGTCCTGCGGCTGCCGAACGTCGATGTCACCCGTGCCGACGGGACCCAGGACGCACTGTTGGTGAGGATCCACACCGACGAGGGCCTCACCGGGATCGGCGAGGCCGACTCGTCCCCGTTCCTCGTCAAGACTGCGATCGAGATGCCATCGTCGCATTCGATGGCCAGGGGGATCGCCGAACTGCTGATCGGCACTGACCCGCTCCAGATCGATCGTCTCTGGGATCTCGTCCAGCAGGCAACCCGGTATTACGGACCCGGTGGGGTTGCGCTCCACGCGCTCAGCGCGATCGACATTGCCCTCTGGGACTTGACTGGCAAGGCACTCGGGCAGCCGGTTTCCGAGCTGCTCGGAGGCCGCCGCACCGAGCGGGTTCGGGTCTATGCGAGCGCGGTGATGCCCGAATCGCCCGAGGCGGCAGGTGCGCTGGCCACCCAGGCAGTCGCCGACGGCTACGGCGCCTTCAAGCTGGGATGGGGACCTCTCGGTCAGGATCTGGGCCGCGACGCCGAGCTGATCGCGGCCGCTCGGCGGGCCTTGGGACCGAGCCGCCTGCTGATGATCGACGGCGGACAGGTGTACACCGTCAAGTCGGCCCGGCGACTACTGGAGCGAACCGCAAACGAGGACCTGTTCTGGTTCGAGGAGCCGTTCGCCCACGATGACCTCGATAGCTATCGGCGCCTGAGTGACAGCACCGACGTGATGATCGCCGGGGGCGAGGTCGAATCCGGGCGCGCCGCCTTCGAGCAACTGATCAGAGTGGGTCACCTCGATGTGGTCCAGCCGGACCTGGCCCACTGCGGCGGGTTCACCGTTGGGCGCCAGCTCCGCGACCTGTGCCGAGACAGCGGGCCGATGATCGTCCCGCATTGTTTTTCCTCGGGAGTCCTCGTTGCTGCCTCGCTTCATTTCGCGGCATCACTCGACCGGCCTGTGCTATCCGAATACTCGATCGCGGACTCCCCGCTCGTCGGCGAGCTCCTCGAGCAGCCCTTCAAACTCGAGGATGGGTGCCTGGCAGTGCCGTCACAGCCCGGTCTCGGCGTCACGCTCAACGAGGATCTCGTCGAGCGCCTACGGGTGACTTAGCGTCCGTAGGTGTGGACGACGCTCGCGGGACCCAGCGTCAAGTCGAGTTTGCGGTGCAACCCGAGTACCACCTCGCGCACCGGCAGCAGGAAGACAGGGGCCTGCGCATTCGGTCTCAGCTCCAGGGTTGCGGGTCCCGTCCATTGCTCCTTGTGCACGACGTCGGCGAATTGCCTGGTGACGAGCTCCCGACGTACGGCCCCCTGCGAGTCGGTGAGCACGCGGAGATTGACGTTTGTCCCGGAGCCCGGGATCAGCTGGTCAAGGGCGTCAGCGGGCGCTGTCTGCTGCTTGTAGACGATCGTCGACGTGGCGATCTCGATGCCGTTGCGCCTGACGACTCCTACGACGAGGTCCCCGCGAGCCTCGAGCGCCACCTCGCCGCCCTTCTTGGGCTGACCATAGACCTCGCGCCCAGTGGCCACGGCGCCGTCGGAGTCGAGAAACAGAAACGGGGAGTAGACCGCAGGCACCCCGTCCGGGGTCTCGGTGGGTAATTGCCATGCGGACTCACCGTAGACCCCGAACCACTCGGCGTCGTGCATCCAGTAGACATGCATCACGACCAGGTCGCTGGTCGGGCGAAGGGGCTCGGGAAGCAGACGCTGCGAAGCCGCTTGATCGGTTCGGTAGACGATCGTCAGGATCTCGGTGTCGCGCATGCGGATCGGCAGGTCCGCAACCAGCGGCGCGAGGTACGGAGTGCTCGTAATCTCGTTTGGATCAAATGGGGTCACTGATTCACCCTTCCGCTGGCTTACGCGGAGTCTCTCTTACGCCAGAGGTCACGATAGACGAGCCCAGCATTTTTCTATAGTGTGCGTAAATAAGTGCCGCCGTCACTAGCTGCAACTCAGACCCCACCCCACGCGTCATGAGCGGCGAGCGGCTGGCCGCGAAGCATGCGATCGTCACCGGTGCCGGACGTGGGATCGGCCGGGCGATCGCGCGCGCAATGGCCGCCGAGGGCGCCGACGTCCTGCTGCTGGGGCGCGGCGACGATCCGCTCCGGGAGACCACGCAGCTAATCGCGGACGCCGGGTTTGAGGCCTGGTGGCTGCGGTGCGACATTCGCGACGACGAGCGCGTCGATGCCGCCGTCGACGCGGCCATGGAGCGCTGGGGGTCAATCGACGTGCTGGCCAACAACGCCGGCATTGACGACGACACTCCGTTTGTCGATGTCGACCGGTCCCGCTGGCGCGACGTCATCGCCACGAATCTGACTGCGCCGTTTGTCATGTCACAAGCGGTGGTACGCGCGATGCGCGAGACTGGCGGGGGTGCCATCGTCCACAACGCATCGATTGACGCATCCGGCGGAGATGGCTCGTTCGCTGCCTACAACGCATCCAAGGCAGGCGTGCTGGGTCTGAACCGTACGATGGCGCTGGAACTTGCCCAATACGGCATCCGCTCGAACTGCGTTTCACCCGGGTTCACCCGGACTGAGATGACCGGACAGGCGGTAGGCGCACGAGTAATGCGGTACCTCGAGGGGTCCTTCGCCCGCGTTCCGATGCGGCGTCTCGTCCAGCCCGAGGAGGTTGCCGCGGCGTTTGTCTTCCTGGCGTCCGACGAAGCATCGGCGATCACTGGGACGGAGCTGCGCGTCGACTGTGGACTGACTTCCAACTGGTACATCCTCGAGACGATCCCTGACGAGGGCCAGCTGCCGGACGAATCCACGACGGCTTCGTAGCGTGCCGTCGAGGCCCGGCGGTCGCGTCTAAACGGCCGTAAACCCACCATCGACGATCAACGTTTGACCTGTGAGCCAGGTCGCGTCGTCGGAAAGCAGGAACACGGCCGGACCGGCGAGATCCTCGGGCGCGCCGATCCTCCGCAGCGGATGCAACTGCGCCAGTCCTGGCGCCAGGTCGTCGAAATTCTCCCGGTCGACGTAAGCCATCGGCGTGCGGACCACCCCTGGGGCGAGGACGTTTACGCGGACGCCGGCTGGCCCGGCCTCTGCAGCGAACGACCGCGCCATCGCCGTGACCCCTCCCTTGGCTGCCGTATAGGTCTCGTAGCCAGGGACTCCGACGTGTGCCACCTGGCTTCCGAGCAGGACGATCGAGCCGCCGTCGCCGCCGTCGGGAATCGCGCGCAGCATTGCGCTGGTGAGCGTGAACGCGGTTGCGAGGTTGAGCGCGATGAAATCAAGAAACTCGGAGACATCGGTCGCGCGAGGGTCCTCGCCGCGGCGCACCGTGCCTGCGGCGTGCACGAGGCCAAACGGCGCTCCCAGTAACTCTGCCTGCGCGACGACTCCCTCGCAGGAACCGTCTTCAATCAGATCTGCCGGATACGCGATCAGCCTCCCGTGGTGGGCTGCCGCCAGGTCCCTGAGCGCGCGGTCGCTGCGTCCGTTGGCGATCACGATCGCGCCCTCGTGAACGCATCGCTCGGCGATCGCGCGCCCGATACCGGAAGTCGCACCGGTCACGACCACGATCCGGTCCTGGAGTCGGCCGGTCTGGCTCATCGCGTACCGCGCCGCCTCGGAGACGCGTTGAGTCCCAGCCTCATCTGGCGACGCCGAAGGCCTCGAGCAGTTCCACCCCACCACTCGGCGTGACGATGAACAGGTTCTCTACGCGCGCGCCGCTCTGATCGGGACCGTAGACGCCCGGCTCGAGTGCGATCACCATGAAGTTCTCGAGCGGGGTCTCGTCGGCCGGGATCATGTGGGGGTCCTCGAACGAGCTCAGCCCGACGGCGTGACCCGCGTGATGCGGAAACTCGCCTCCAGGGAACGAGTCCTCGATCTGGCGTGCCATGTTCGCGAAGATCCCCGCGCCGGTCACCCCGGGGCGGAGTTCATCGGCGCTGCTGCGCAGGATCTCGAGCAGACGTAAGCGCTTTTCGGCGACGGCCTGGTTGTCGCCGACGATGTGCGTCTCGGCGCTGTCGCCGAAGTAGCCTCGGGCTCCGACGACGACATCGGCCACTACCGCATCACCGGCCTGCACGCGGCGCTCTCCGGCGACGTGGAT
>DATNKY010000172.1:0-8171 GCA_035603155.1 Solirubrobacteraceae bacterium | reverse complement strand
ACGACGTAACATGACCTGGTGACCCGACGATGAGCGCCACCGCCGAGCGCGATCTACGGGGGCTGCTCGGTCCCGAGGCCGTCCTCCCCGGCGTGACCAGGCAGTACCTCACCGACGCGACCGAGAGCCGCGCGGTCGTTGGCCGCGCCGACGCGATCGCGCTCCCGGGTGACGCGCAGCAGGTGGCCGACGTCGTGCGCTGGTGCTATGACCACGACGTGGCGCTGATCCCGCGGGGTGGCGGGACCGGGCTCGCGGCCGGGGCGGTCCCGACCGACGGCGGCATCGTCCTGAGCCTCGAACGTCTGCGCGCGGTGCGCTCGCTGGAGGGCGAGCTATGGCGCGCCCACGTCGAGGCGGGGATCACGACCGCTGACGTCGCCCGGCTGGCACGCGAGAACGGGCTCCTGTACCCGCCCGATCCGGGGGCGGCGGAGCAGTCCCAGATCGGCGGCAACATCGCGACCAACGCCGGCGGCCCGCACACGTTCAAGTACGGCGTCACCAGCGCCTGGGTGACCGGGCTGGAGTTCGTGCTCGCCCCGGGCGAGCTGATCTCGATCGGCGGCCCAGTGCGCAAGGACGTAGCCGGCTACGACATCAAATCGCTGCTGGTCGGCTCGGAGGGAACGCTCGCGGTCGTCACTGCCGCGTGGCTGAGGCTGACCCCGGCGCCCGAGTCGCAGCTGCCGATCGTCGCCTTCTACGAGAGTGCCCAAGCGGGCTGTCAGGCGCTCGGCGCGGTGCTCGCGTCGGGTCTTCTGCCTGCCGCGCTCGAATATCTCGACGAGGGAGCGGTCACGATCTCGTCGGGCGCGTTTCCCGACGATGTCCCGCGCGGCGCGGCATTCATGGTGATCGCCGAGGCCGATGGCTCGCTCGCCGAAGCGCAGCGGCTGCGGACCGAGCTGGTCGAGGTGCTCGGCGAGCACGCCCTGTCGTTGCACGCGCCGGCCGACCGGCGCACGATCGCCGAGCTGTGGCGGTGGCGCGCCGGCGCCTCGATCGCGATCACGGCCCAGCGCGGCGGCAAGGTCTCCGAGGACATCGTCGTCCCGTTCGAGCGCCTCGCCGAGGCGGTCGCCGCCACCCGCGAGATCGGAGCCCGCCACGGCCTTGAGGCGTGCAGTTGGGGCCACGCCGGCGACGGCAACCTCCATTCGACGTTCATGATCGACCCCGCTGACCCGGATCAGCTCAGGCGCGCCGAGCTGGCGGCGTCGGAGCTGTTCGCGCTCGCCTGCGAGCTCGGCGGCTCGGTCTCGGGCGAGCACGGGCTCGGACTCGTCAAGCGCGGCGCGCTCGCGCAGCAGTGGCCCGAGCCGGCGGTCGTGCTACACGAGTCGATCAAGCGACTGTTCGACCCCAAGGGGCTGCTCAACCCCGGTAAGAAGCTCGCCCGCTAAGCGGCCGCCAGAGCCCGCGCCCGCTCGCGGCCGGCCGGCAGCACGCGCTTGCGCAGGTCATATTCGTAGACGTAGTAGTCGAGCTGCATCGTGTGGCGCTGGCGCTGGACGTAATGGCCGTGGCGGTGCGCGTCGCGGTGGATCTCGCTCTCCATCTCCGCTCGGTCGGGGAGCGCCCAGTCGCCGGCGAGCCACCGCGCGGCGAGCTTGGCCTGGCACTCGGCGAACGGAAAGATCGTCGGGACGGCCTGGCCGAGGCCGACGAATGCGAGGTCTTCGATCCCGGGCTTGAACATCCGCTTGTAGAGCGGCAGCACGTTGCCGGGAGCCGAGATGAAGTCGGGATCGAAGAACGGGAACGTGATCTTGTAGCCGGTCGCGAACACGATCGCGTCGGCCTGCTCGACGCTCCCGTCCGCGAACCGGACACGATCGCCCGCAAGCTCGGCGATGTCGGGCTTGGCGACCGCGTCGCCGGAGCCGAGCCGCAGCAGCAGCTCGCTGGAGACCGTCGGATGGGCTTCCAGGAAGCGGTGGTTGGGGGTCGGGAGCCCGAAGCTCTCCATCCGCCCCGACAGCACCCTCGGCACGAACTGCGCAGCGCGGTGCTGGAGGCCGAGCGGCAGCCACGGCACGGTCTTGACGACCTGATCGACGGGGCGGCCGAACGCGTACTTTGGAATCACCCAGGCGCCGCTGCGAGTCGAGAGGAAGACCTTCGCCGCGACCCCTTTGCGCGACAGCTCGGACACGATGTCGACGCCGCTGTTGCCGATCCCGACCACGATCACGCGCTCGCCGTACAGGTCCAACGGCTCACCAGGATCGATGTAGTGATGGGAGTGGATCGTCGGTCCGTCAAAGCTGCCGGGGAATTGCGGCACCGACGGATCCCAGTGGTGGCCGTTGCAGACCAGCAGCACCTCGAACTCGTGCGTCTCGCCGTCGGCCGTCCGGACCTCCCAGCCGCCATCCGGCAGGCGCCGCGCGTGCTCGACCGCGGTGTTGAAGCGGATCCGGTCCCGTAGCGCGAAGTGGTCGGCGTACTCGCGCAGGAACTGGTGGATCTCCGTGTGGTGCGGGAAATCCGGGTAGCGCTCGTCCATCGGGAAGTCGGCGAAGCTGATCGCGCTCTTCGACGTGTCGATGTGCAGCGACCGGTACGCAGACGAGCGGCCGTTGGGGTTGCGGAAATACCAGTTGCCTCCAACGTCGTCGCTGGCCTCGAAGCACGTGTACGACACGCCCCAGTCTCCGAGCGATTTCGAGGTCGTCAAGCCGCTCACTCCGGCCCCGATCACGCACGCACGCTGCCGATCAGCCATTCTCATCCCTTCGTCGCATTTGCGTGCAACAGCTTAGGACCAGCCGGAACCACGCGGATACGATGCCTCGCCATGGCAAGGACCGGGGCGGTGCTGGTCCGCGTGTTCGGCAATCGCCGACTGCGGCGGGCCGAGCTTGCGTTCGTTGGCTTCTCGCTGTCCGAGTATGCGGTCTGGACGGCGATCCTGGTGTACGCCTACGAGCGAGGGGGCACGACGGCCGCGGGTCTGATCGCAGTTGTCCAGCTGGTCCCGGCCGCGATCATCGCGCCGTTCGCGGCCGGCGTCACCGATCGCCGCGGCGGCGGCTACGCGCTCGTTCTCGGCTACGTTCTCCAGGCGCTCTCGATGGGCGCGACCGCGGTCGCGATGCTCGCCGACGGGCCTGCGCTGGTCGTGTACGCGTTCGCGATCGTCGCCGCGTCGGCGGTGACGCTCAGCCGCCCCGCGCAGGCGACGCTGATCTCGTCGCTCGCCGAGCACCCGGACGAACTGACCGGCGCCGCTGCCGTCTCGGGCTGGATCGAGGCCATCAGCGCGCTCGCCGGGCCGGCGCTGGCGGGGATCGCACTCGCGATCGACGGCCCCGGAGTCGTGTTTGCCGCGTCCGCGGTCGCGATGGCCGTGGCGGCGCTCGAAGTCGCGCCACTGCGCTCTGACCGGGGCCGGGGCGATGACGAGCAGGAGAGCCTCGAGGAGGGCGTGCTCGCGGGCATCCGGGCACTGCGGTCGCAGCGCCAGGCGCGGGCGCTGGTGACCTTGATCGGCGCCGAGCATCTCGCGATCGGCGCGCTCGACGTACTCGTGGTCGTGCTCGCGATCTCCGTCCTCGGACTCGGGTCTCCCGGCGCCGGGTACCTCAACGCCGCGTTCGGCGTCGGGGCAGTGTTCGGCGGGCTCGCCGGGGTCACGCTCGCGACGTCTCGCCGGGTGGGACTGCCGCTGGTCGCCGCGGCGCTGGTATGGGGGGCGACGTTCATCGGCCTGAGTGCCGTCAAGAGCCCCGCGGCCGCGTTCGTGCTGCTGCCCCTCGCGGGGCTGTGCCAGGCGGTGCTTGACACCGGAGGACGGGCGCTGCTGGTCAGTGTCACGCCCCACGAGCTGCTGGCGCGGGTGTTCGGTGTCCTCGAAGGCGTGCTGATGGCGTCGCTGGCGGTCGGGTCACTGCTGGTGCCTGTGCTGGTCGCGATCGGGGGCGTCACGGCGGCGCTGATTGGGGTGGCGGTGATCCTGATCGCATCGGCGCTGTTGCCGATCGCGGGGCTGCGCGGACTCAACACCGTCGCGCCCGCTGCGGCGATGGCGAGCGTTCGGCGCAATCCGCTGTTTGCGGCGCTGCCGGCGCCCGTGCTCGAGGCGCTGGCTCGTGAAGTCAGCCCGGTCACCGCCGCCGCAGGTGAGCGGCTGATCGTCCAGGGCGACGATGGCGATCGCTTCTACCTGATCGTCAATGGAGAATTCGACGTCGATATCGACGGCCGCTTCGTCCGTACCCTGCTCCCGGGCGAGGGTTTCGGCGAGATCGCGCTGCTGCGCGAAGTGCCGCGGACCGCGAACGTCACGGCCCGGACTGACGGTCTGCTCTACGCGCTGGAACGCGAGCCGTTCATCGACGCACTCCGCCCAGCGGTCTAGCGCTGTGTCAGGCGAGGTGCTGGCGATGGGCGATCGCCGCGGCCTGGGTGCGTCCCGAGACGCCGAGCTTGGAAAGGATCCGCGAGACGTGCACGCTTGCCGTCTTCTCGGCCATGAACAGGGCCGCGCCGATCTGCCGGTTGGTCGCGCCCTGGGCCACGAGCGCCAGCACCTGGCGTTCGCGCGGGGTCAGCCCGAACGGGTCCTGCGGCTCGGGGGCGGCCGTGACCGCGCTTCCGTTGCTGGCCCGCGCGCCGTCGAGCTCGAGCCGCCCGCGCTCGGCGAGCACCCTGATCTCATCCGACAGCCACTTGGAGCCGAGTTCGGTCGCCGTCTGCAACGCCCGGCCGGCGGCCGCTGCCGCCGGCGCCCGCTCGCCCGCGCTGACCAGGGCCTCGGCCTCTCGCCAACGCGCGCTCGCCGCCTCGTACGGGCGGTCGACGTCCTCCCAGGCCGTGGCTGCCTTGGCCCACTGAGGCGCGCCTCCCCGTCCCCGCGCACGCGCCATCTCCGCCTTGCCCTCGGCCATGTACGCACGCTCGACCGGACCTCCTTCGCCGGCAGCCGCCTCGAGGCGGCCGACGTGCAGGCGAGCGCGGGCGAGCGCATCGCGCAGCTCGGCCCGCTCGGCGAGATCCCGGGCGCGCTGGGCGCGGTCGGCTTCGACTCTCACCCCGGCGGCGCTGATCCTGGCGATCCGCTTGATGTCGTCCGTGCAGACCTCGATCCGATCGAGCGCGTTCTCGACCGCGGCCCGCGCCGCGCCGTAGTCGCCCCGGCGGCGGCCGAGCTCGGACACCAGGACGCCGTGCAGCGCGATCCACTGGGGCTCGGTCGACTCGCGGATCAGGTTCTCGACCGAGTCCAGACAGCTCTCGGCGATCTCGTCCTCGCCTTCGCCGAGCGCGAGCTCGGCGCCGCGCAGCTGGCGGAACATGAACGCAACGCCTGACATCCGCGCCGCGGACTGGCACAGCGAGCTGCGAGAGAGCTCCCAATCCCCGGCTCTGAAGGCGACGTCTGAGACGGTCATCTCAATCCAGTCGTAGCTGCGGATGAACCGCTTCGGAGTCAGCTCGAGTCCCTCCTGGGCCACCTCCAGCGCCTCCCGGGTCCGCCCCGAGAGGCCGAGCAGATCGGCGAGGTTGCCATAGGCGGTCGCGATACCGTCGACATCGTCGACCTCCCGGGCGATCTCAATCGCCTGGCGCAGGCGGGCGACCCCCTTGGGCAGCTCGCCGAGCATGATCTCCGCCATCCCGAGCGTGTTGAGCACCTCCCCTTCGGCGCTGCGGTCGCCGGCCTCGATCGCGGCCGCGAGCGCGACCTCGGCGTCGGCGATCGCGTCGCGATAGCGGCCGCGCAGCCAGCGCGTTCGCCCGAGCCACGCGAGCAGCGAGGCGCGCTCTCGCGCGCCCTCCTGGTCCGCCAGCATCGCGAGCGCCCGCTCCGCCGTCTCGATCGCCTCGGGAGCGCGGTTCAGCGCCCGCTGGATGCGAGCCAGGCGCGACAGCAGTGAGGCGTACCGCAGCGGGTCGGAGTCGGGGTCGACCTCGTCGAGCGCGCGGCGGAACAGCACCTCCGAGCGCGGCCACTGACCCGAGATCCCGTAGGCCCGCGCCGCCATCGCGAGCAGATCGACGTGATCGACGCCGGTCGGGCGCGCGTCCTCGCTGACTCGTGGCCACAGCTCGAGCGCGCGCTCGACGAGCTCGGACACTTCACCATAGGCGTGCACGCGGCCGGCGAATTGCGCCGCATGGACGCTTGCCCGCAAGGCCGCGGGCTGATCGCCGGCGGCCGCGTAGTGGCTGGCGATCGTCGTCGCACGTTCGAGCTCGCGGTCGCCCGTCGAGTCCTTTTCCTCGAGTGCGAGGGCGAGCGCGAGGTGCCACTCGCCGCGCTCGCCCGGCAGCAGGTCGTCGTACAGCGCCTCGCGCAGCAGCGCGTGGCGGAAGCAGAAGCGCTCATCCTGGTCGGTGATCAGGACCTGCTCGGCGAGCGCCTCGCGCAGGGCCGTCTGGGTGTTGTCACGGTCACCGCCGGTCACGGTCGCAATCGTCTGCTCGCTCAGCGCGCGGCCGACGGCGACCGCCCGGGCCGCCTGCTGGGCGGGGTCCGACAGCCGCTCAATCCGACCGATGAACGCGTCGCGCAGGCTCTGCGGAGCGGCGCCGCGACCGTCGAGGCCGGCCGCGAGCAGCTCTTCGGTGTAGAGCGGGTTGCCTTCGCTGCGCGCGTACAGCCGTTCGACGAGATGTTTGTCGGGTTCTGCACCGAGGATGTCAGCCAGCGCTTCGCGCAGCTCGGCGCGGTCAAACGGCTCCAGCTCGATCCGGCGCGCGCGCTCGAGGCGGTCGAGCTCGGCAAGCAGCGGACGCAGCGCGTGACGACGGTGCAGCTCATCGGTCCGGTAGGTCAGCAGCAACACAAGCCGCTCCTGGCGTAGCGAGCGCGACAGGAAGGCGACGAACGAGCGCGTCGAGCGGTCCGCCCAATGCATGTCCTCGAGGATCAGAACCACCGGCGCCGGCTGGCTGAGCAGGTCGATCAGCTCGAGCACCGCCTCGAACAGCCGCAGCTGCCCGCTGGCCGGATCGTGCGTTTCGTCAGTCGCGCCTGAAGCGGCGATGCCGGGCAGGATGGATCCGAGCTGCGCGCGGCTGCCCGCGCTCAACGCCTCGAGCGCCGGATGGCGCCCGCGGACGAGCGGGCGCAGCGCGCTCAGCAGCGGCGCGTACGGGAGCTCGCCGTCTGACTGCTGGACTCCCTCTCCGCGCAGCACCAGCGCGGGCGGCTCGTCACCGGAGGTCGCGAGCCGCTGCTCGAGCTCGCCGACCAGCCGCGTCTTGCCGACGCCCGAGTCACCGCCGAGCAGGACGAGGGCGGACCGGCCTGCGCTGGCCTCCCGGACGGCGAGCAACAGCTCCGAGAGCTCGCCGACGCGGCCTACGAAGTGGGTACTGGTCAACCTCGATCTCATGCTCCAAGTATCGCCTGAAGCCGGCGAGAAGTCCGTGGCGGTGCCGCGCGCGCCGGAGGGCAACGACGCGGGCGGTCTCGACAAGCTCCTCCCGTCGGGTGGCGGCGAGGAGCTCGCTGAACTGGGGATGCATTCTGCGTTCCTCTCGATCGCTTGCAACGTGTTCCCAGGATGAACTGAGAGCACGCGCCGCACATCGGGAGAACGGAGCGGATCCAGCACCCCGACCCCTTAGCCGCCCGGACCCGAGGCCTTAGGCCGGACGCCGCTCGAGCGCGACGTTATTTGCGGCCGGGAGCCCCTAGCTCTGATTCTCAGCCGGCGCGGGCGGCGCGGGCGTCTCGGGCTGGCCACCGCCGTTGCCGTGCCAGATCTGCGGCAGGTCGGGACCTGAGCTAGCGGGGCTCGTGGGGTGCCGCGTGCCGCCCGAGATCTCCTCAGCGGTGACGCTCTGCGGGAAATGGCATGCCGCGAGGTGGCCGCCGGCGTACTCGGTCAGCTGCGGCTCGACCTTCCGGCAGATGTCCCCCGCACGCGGGCAGCGGGTGTGAAAGCGGCAGCCCGACGGCGGCCGGATCGGGTTCGGTGGCTCGCCCGTGACGTGCACCCGAGTCCGGGCGCGGTTCTGCTTGGGGTCCGGGATCGGGATCGCGCCCAGCAGCGCTGAGGTGTAGGGATGGATCGGCTTGTCGTAGAGCTCCTGGGCCGGCGAGACCTCCATCAGCTTGCCGAGATACATGACCGCGATCCGGTCCGACACGTGGCGCACGACGCTCAGGTCGTGCGCGACGAACACGTAGCTGAGGTGAAACTCGTCCTGGA
>DATNKY010000468.1:0-2005 GCA_035603155.1 Solirubrobacteraceae bacterium | reverse complement strand
CGTGGCGTATCGCCGTCGTAGATCGCCGGCCGGATCGCGTTCTGCAAGCCGAAGCGGTGTAGCGCCCGTGCCTGATCCTGGGCAAGCGCCTTGGTCGGATAGATGTACAGGGCCCGCGCGGTGCGGTCCGAGCACAGCACGTCGAGTGTCGGCAGCTGAAAGCACAACGACTTGCCCGATGCCGTGCCGGTCGTGATGATCGTCGGGCCGTCGAACGCCTGGAGCAGCGCCTCGAGCTGGTGCTCGTAGAGCTCCTCGATGCCGGCCTTGTGCAGCGCCTCGATGAGCCGCCAATCGAGGTTCCCGGGGATCGAGACGGTTCGCGCTGGACGAGCGCCGTAGGTGTCGTCGTGGACGAGTCGCTCGTCCTCGCGGCCGCTTCGAAGCAGCTCCTCCCACGGCTCTGTTTCGGATACGGCGGCCACGTCTGACCTCAGTATGGCGAGCGGCGCGGGGCGACTCGTCGCGTCGGTCGATGCTACGGTCGCGGCCGCCATGCGCTGCCTCTACGTTGACCTCGACGGCACTCTCCTGGGCCCCGACGCATCGCTGCTGACCGGCGCCGACGACGGATTCAGCCTGCTCGGGGCGCGCGCGCTCGAGGCTTGCGCACGGGCCGGAGTCGAGGTGGTGATCTATTCCGGCCGCAAGCAGTCGAGCGTCTTCGAGGCCGCGCGGCTGATCGGATCGTCGGCGTTCATCTTCGAGATCGGCTGCGGGCTCGTGCTCGACGGAGAGCTCGAGTGGCTGACGGATGGGGTGGTACCGAGCGCCGAGGCGGGCTCCATCTTTGACCAGATCGAGGCATCGGGTGCACCGTCGATGCTGTTGCAACACTACGCCGGACGCCTTGAATACCACACGCCGTGGTCGATCCATCGCGACGTCTCGCATCTATTCCGCGGCGAGATCGACGTCGCTGAGGCAAACGCCGCGCTTTCTGATGCCGGTTTTGAGGGGCTGCGGCTGGTCGACAACGGCGTGGTCCGTGCGGCCAACGAGCAGATGCCCGGGCTGCCCGTCATCCACGCCTACCACCTGATCCCCGGCGGGGCGTCGAAGCCGCGTGGGATAGCGCGTCATATGCAGGCGCGTGGCTACGCGCGCGAGGACTGCATCGCCGTCGGCGACTCACGCGAGGACATGGACGCCGATTCGGTCGTCGACCGGTTCTGGCTCGTCGCCAACGCGCTGAAGCGCGACCTCACGCTCAAAGCAGACGTCTCAGGACGCGAGCGCGTGCTCATCGCGTCGGAGAGCTACGGCGCCGGGGTCTACGAGGCGGTCGTGACGACGCTCGCCGAGCGCCGCTAGTGCTGTGCGCCGCCGGCGGGCGCGACGTTTGACGGCTCCGGCGCACGCTGCTGCTCGACCGCGTGGGCATCGCCGACGGCCCAGCCCAGACGCTCCACCAATTGTGCCTGAAAGTGGTCTGATTCGAAATCGCTGACGCTGACGCGCTCGGTGAACATAATCGCGCGATCGTTGCCTTCACTGGTCTTATCCGCTGTCACGATGATCTGAGGCACTTATCCCTTCCTTCACGGTTGCTTCCTCCTCCAACGTGGCAACCCCACTTTTGGCCTTGGTAAACATCTGGTGGCGATCGGGCGATGACCCCGTGAACGCGGCCCGGACGCGCTGCCAGAGCCGCCTCCAGAACCTCGGGCGGACCGCCGGACGCCAGCGAGGGGACGGCGGCACGGTGGCCCGGACGACCGCGACCCAGTCCTCAAGCGGAAGCTCACCCGAGATCAACCTTCCGAGTGCCGTCGTCACCGGCGCGTCGACGCCCGCCTTCAACAGGGCCTTCGCGAGCAACGGGACCGACTCGAGCGCCTCGACCGTCTGGCCGACTCGCGATGGGATCTCCGCGGCCGGAACCCCCTGTGCCAGCAGCTCACCGGCACGCCGATTCCGGCTCTGCGGCGCCAATGCGGTGGCGACCAGATCGCCGGTTCCCGCCAGGCCGATCATCGACTCCGGTCGCGCACCCTCCGCCTCC
>DATNKY010000283.1:0-3494 GCA_035603155.1 Solirubrobacteraceae bacterium | reverse complement strand
GGACGGCTGCCGGTGATCCTGCGCCTCGACCGCCGGGTGACCGAGCGCGATCGAGCGCGGCTGCGCCGATACGAGCCGGCGCTGCTACCGCGAGTCGCCGAGTCCGACGAGGCGCTGGCCGCGGAGGCGGCGCTGCTGCTGCACCCGGCCAGCGGCCCAGCGATCGCCGGCCCGGATCCCGAGCCCCCGCAGAACGACGACGCCTCGTCGCCGCGCCTCGACGGCCGCGTACTGCTCGTCGACGACGACGTGCGCAACCTGTTCGCCCTCGCGAGCCTGCTCGAGGATCGCGGCCTGAAGGTCGTGTTCTCCGAGACCGGGCCTGAGGCGCTCGAGATCCTCGAGACCGACCCGAAGATCGACCTCGTGCTGATGGACATCATGATGCCCCAGATGGACGGCTACGAGACGATCAAGGCCGCGCGCGCGATGCCGGCGCTCGATGCGCTGCCGATCATCGCCGTGACCGCGAAGGCGATGCAGGGCGACCGCGAGAAGAGCATCGAAGCGGGGGCGTCGGACTACATCACCAAGCCCGTCGATCCCGACAGGCTGCTGTCGCTGGTCAGCCGGTGGCTGTCGGTCGAGCAGGGCCTGGCGACAACTGACCCATGACCGGCGAGCGTTCCGTGCAGTCCGGGCCCGAGTCCGAACCGGCCGACGCCGACCAGCCGCAGCCCGCGGGGGCCGCGGCGGAAGTGGCCGAACCGCGGCCGATCGACGAACCCGTCGGGATTCTGCTGGTCGACGACAACCGCGAGAACCTGGTAGCGCTCGAGGCGGTGCTCGAGCCGCTCGGCGAGCGTCTGGTCAGCGCCCAGTCGGGCGAGCACGCGCTGCGCGCGCTCCTGCGCGAGGAGATCGCGGTGATCCTGCTCGACGTCCGGATGGCCGGCCTCGACGGACTCGAGACCGCTCGGATCATCCGCGCCCGCTCCGCGACCCGCCGGATCCCGATCATCTTCCTCACCGCTCAGGCGAGCGACGTCGAGGAGATCGCGATGGCGTACGCGACCGGAGCCGTCGACTACGTGATCAAGCCGTTCGAGCCCGAGATCCTGCGTGCCAAGGTCTCGGTGTTCGTCGAGCTGAGCCGCGAGCGCAGCGAGCGCGTGCGCCAATCCCACGCCCGAGCCGAGGCCGAGGCCGTCGCCCGAACGGTTCGAACGCTTCAGATCCTCAGCGATACGGCCCTCGCCCACCTCGACCTCGACGGACTCGCGAGCGAGCTGCTCGATCGAGCCGGGACGCTGTTCCAAGCCGACTCGGCCGCACTGCTGCTCCGCGATGAGAACGCCCCGAGCCTCTACCTGCAATCGAGCCGCGGCGGCCCGCTGCCCGCCCGGGCGCACGAGAAGGTGATGCTCGACCACGGGACGCTCGGCGAGCTGGCAGCCCAGCGCCGAGCGGCGCTCCTGCGCGGAAGCGAGCTCGCGCTGCTGCAACCACCGGGATCTAAGGACTCCGATCGCCAGGCGATTGCGGCGCTGCTCGCCGTGCCGCTGATCGCCGGCGACCAGCTGCTCGGGCTGCTGCTGCTCGGTTCGGGCAGCGACGATCGCTTCGACGCCGGCGATCTCGAGCTCCTGACCCTGGCCGCGGACCGGATGGCAATCGCCTTTGACCACGTTCAGCGGTTCAGCCAGGGCCGCCAGCTCGTCGAGACCCTGCAGCGCAGCCTGCTGCCCGACCGGCTGCCGCGCCATCCGCGTCTCGAGCTCGCGGCGCGCTATCTGCCCAGCGGCCTCGCCCCGCAGATCGGTGGTGACTGGTACGACGCGATCGAGCTCGACCGCGAGCGGACGGCGGTGATGATCGGCGACGTCGTCGGCCACGGTGTCCGAGCGGCGACGACGATGAGCGAACTGCGCAACGCGCTGCGCGCGTTCGCGGTCGAGGGCCACACCCCGAAGGAGGCGCTCGCTCTGCTCGACCGGGTCGTGCACGCGACGCTCGGACCAGGCATGATCGCGACCGTACTGTTCGTGATCATCGACGCGGCGGAAGGGATCGTGACGCTCGCCGGCGCCGGCCATCCGCCTCCGGCGCTGCGCGATGTCGAGCATCGGGTGCGTTTTCTCGAAACCGAGCACACGCCGCCGCTGGGAGTCGACGAGCACACCTCGCCGGACGAGGCGCAGTATCCGATCCGATCCGGCGAGACGCTGTTGCTGTTCACCGACGGACTCGTCGAGCGTCGCCGCGAGTCGATCGCGATCGGCTACGAGCGCCTGCAACGCGCGTTCGAGACCGCTCCCGACGACGTCGAGGAGATCTGCGACCACGTTCTCGAGCACACGATCGCCGAGCAGGCGAGCGACGACGATGTGGCGCTGCTCGTCGTCCGCCTGCTCGCATACTCGGCCGGCCCGCTCGAGCTCACGCTGACTGCCAGGCCCGACTCGGTGCCGCTCGCGCGCCACCGCCTGCGTGCCTGGCTGAACGCGAACCTGCCGGAGCTCGATCCGCTGCTGCGCGGTGACCTCGAGGTCGTATGGTCCGAGGCCTGCACGAACGTCGTGCTGCACGCGTACGGATCGCGCAACGAGACCTTCACCGCTCGTGCGGCGCTCGAAGCGAGCTCGATCACGCTCACCGTCGCCGACCATGGTGAGTGGCGCGAGCCGAGCGGAGGCCGCGGCGGGCGCGGCCTGGCGGTCATGCGCGAGCTCTCCGACGAGCTGCTGATCGAACGAGGGCAGGACGGCACCACGGTGACGATACGTCGCGCGCTCGACGGCGATCCGGCGCCGTCGGCGCCGCCGCCTGGCGATGGTTGGGGGCCGACTCACGAGCACTGACGATCAGGACGGTGCCGCGGCCGCGCCCTGGCCGGCGCACCAGCACGATCTCGCCTGGGTCGAGTTCGAGGACCGGAACGGCGTCAGGGTCGCGGCGATCAGCGGCGAGGTCGATGTCTCCAACGCGGGCGAAGTCGCTGGTGCGTTCTCAGACCTGTCCGGCCTCTCGGCGGGACTGGTCATCGACCTGAGCGGGCTGGAATATCTCGACAGCAGCGGCATCGCGCTCCTGCACGACCTTGCTCTGCGGCTGCGCGAACGCTTCCAGCGCGTGATCGTCGTCTCCCCTCCGAGCACGCCGCCGCGCCGGGTCCTCGAGCTGACCGCGCTCGATTCGCAGACGTTGATCCTGGACGAGCTCGAGATCGCGATCGAGGCGCTGACCGCGCGCTGACCGCGTTGACGCTCTGGGCCCAGCGTCGCCGTACGGCGCGCCCGGGCGCTAGCTTGGAGACATGGCCGAGTTGGGCACGGCGCGCCTGTTGCTGAGGCGCTGGCGCGAGGAGGATCTCGAGCCGTTCGCGGCGCTGAATGCGGACCCGGAGGCGATGCGTTACTTCCCGTCGCCGATGACCCGGGAGAAGAGCAATGCCTTCGCCGTACAGATCGATGCGACGCTCAAGCGGCGAGGCTGGGGGTTATGGGCCGTCGAGGTGGTCGGCCAGGCGCCATTCATCGGGTTCGTCGGGCTCA
>DATNKY010000777.1:0-4618 GCA_035603155.1 Solirubrobacteraceae bacterium | reverse complement strand
GTGATGGTGCCGCCCTTGGGCAGGTATGCCAGCGCGAGCTTGCCGTCCGGCGTCGCCGCAGCGCTCACGTAGTTATTGGCGTCGATGCTGCCGGTGCTCGCGAATGTCCCGAACCCCGCCGTGACCAGCGCGTGATTCTGGTCAGGCACCAGATCCTGCCAGTCAAGCGACTTCAGCAGACTCGTCTCGTAGCCAAGCTCGGTGACTCCGGGCGTGTCGATGCTGGAATTTGAGAAGCCGTTCGCGATCGTGGCCCACGTGCAATGACAACCATAAAGCTGGCCGGTCGCGCCGCTCGTCATCGTCCACCACTCCTGGAGCCGGAGGTTCTGCAGCGATCCACCATCCGTCGCGTTGTTCTGCTCCTGCTCGTAGTTCGCCTCCTCCATGAACACCGGTAGCGTCGGCGACGCGTCATAGCCCTTGAGCACGTCAGCGTACGTCGGCGAGTACGTGTAAGCCCCATTCAACCCGAGCACCGAAGACCAGCTCGAATCATCAAGCGACGTGCTCCCGATACACGTGTTTCCCCCGTTCGGACAGAACCCAAGCTCAGAGGTCTGCAGGGCACCGGGATCCGTCGACTCGATCCCCTGCGCGACCGCGAGCGCGTCCGCGTTGTCGCCGGCGTTGGTAAACGTCTGAAAGTCGTTGCCCGAGATCCAGATCACGTTCGGCAGGTCCTTGAACAAGTTGCCGACAAAAGCGCCGTACGCCTTGTCCTTCGCGACACCATTGTTCTCCAGCGTCGTCAGCCACCCGCCCGTCTCAATCGGATCCAACAAGACCTCGACACCGTCCGCCTCCGCCTGCGCGACGTCATCATGCGCGCGCTGAAAATACGCCATGTTCGGCGTCGACAGGTCATAACTCCCCGGACCAGAACCCGACGTAAACGGAGCAACCCCATCAAACGTCGTGCCATTCGCGTTACAACCCGTGTAGTCGTCACACAGCAGAGCGGTCAGCCCGGCATCGAACCCATGCGACTCGCGGTCCGCGTAATACTGCGCAGCACTACCCTCACTCAGGTTCCCGATCACCGACCACGGCGAATCGCCAACCAGCAAGAACGGGTTACCACTCGCCGTCACCAAATACCGGCCCGAAGCGCTGACCCTCAACGGAAACGTGCTGCTCGTCGGCGGCGGCGATGAAGCGGCCGCCACCGGCCCGACCGGGTTTGACCTCGCCGCCGCCGAACCCCCGTCGTTCGACGCCGTGACCACCACCGAGACGCTCCTGCCCTGATCACCGGACGAGAGCGTGTCCGCCTGCCCGGTAGTCCCATCCGACCACCGATAGCCGAACGACATCGGCGTATCGCCCGACCACGTCCCCGAGCTCGCCATCAACGTGCTGCCGACCTGCGCGGTGCCCGTGATCGCCGGCAACGACGTGTTGCTCGGCGGCACCTTCGCGGGCGGCGGCGCCGGAGCAGCCGCCACCGGCCCGACGGAGTTTGACTTTGCGGTCGAAGTACCGCCGTCGTTGGACGCCGTGATCGTGACGGTGATGTTCTGTCCCTGGTCACCGGACGGGAGCGTGTCCGTCTGCCCGGTCGTCCCATCCGACCACTGATAGCTGACCGTGATCGGCGTATCGCCCGACCAGGTCCCCGAGCTCGCCGTCAACGTCTTTCCGACCTGGGCTGTGCCCGTGATCGCCGGCAACGACGTGTTGCTCGGCGCGACCTTCGCAGGCGGTGGTGGCGGAGGCGTGGCCGATGACACCGGCGTCACGATGACGTCGTGTTCGACCGTCGCCGTGCGGCCGCGGCCATCGGTCACGGTCAGTCGGACAGATTTCGTTCCGGCGCTCGTGAACGTGAACACGAGCGTCTTTCCGTTGCCCAGCGGCGAATTGGTCCCGCCAGGCCCGTCCGAGCCGTCGTCATCCCAGGCATACGTGCACGGCTTCGGCTTGCAGCTGCCGGTGCTCTGAAAAGTGACTGCCTGCCCTGCGGTCGGGCTCGACGGAGAGAACGTAAATGACGCGACCCGTCTCGTCACAGCGATCTGACGCGCCTTTCGCGCCTTTGTCTGACGCGAGCGAGAAGACCTGCGCGACGCCTTTCGTTTCGATGCTCGGTGATGGTGCCCCTTGGTCTGACTCTGCCGAGACGAAGCCGTTCCTCTCGGCGCTGCGAGGCTCGCGCTGCCAAGCAGCAAAAACGAGCACACGACAGCTATCGCGGGCACCAGCTTGCGCATCGGGGGTCCCTGCCTTTCGCGCACTTAGACGGCTTCGAGGTATCCGAAGCCATGTTGTTAGCGCCGCTGACGAGTCCCCGGCAAGCGAGATCGGCTTAGAGCGGTCTCGTTGAACGAATCGTCAACCAACGCCCGGCATGAACGTCGCAGACATCAGGTCCAGCTAGGTTTTAATCCTCCTGACGAGGACTCCACAGTAGGCACCGTGGTCAAGCAGTTCCGTTCACGTCCCGACGCGACGGAAGAGCGCCGTGAGGATCGCACCGACCGGCTGGGCTTTACCCCACCGACAGATTTTGCAAATCCTTCGGCGCATGGCTTTGTAGATACTCGAGCGTTTAAACCTGTGCGTTCAGCGAACATTTCCGGCGCTTAACGCACCGGATTGCGGCGCGCCAGGGTCCTGGCTCAGCCAACCGCGGCGAGGCCCGGCCCGCGCAGCCCCCCCGCGCTGGGGCGCCCCCGGTAGGCGCGACCAAGGCCCCGAGCCTCATTTCGTCGAGTTGATGCCTTGCGTGGCGGCCACCCTGGGCGATCGTCTCGGCGTGGTGTCTGAGCGAACTATTGGTTCGCTCAGACACCTCGGCCGAGGTAGCGGAGTGCTGCGTCGAGTACCGGATAGTCATGTCCAGTTATGCGGGTTCGCAGGAGCTCTGCCGGTTGCTCTTCGGACTTGCGGACAGAATCCTCCGGGACTAGACTCGCGCTCCATGTCGGCGACCAGTCAAACACCACGGCGCAGGGACGCCCAACGCAACCGGGAGGCGATCCTGGCTGCCGCTCGAGAGCTATTCGCGCAAGGCGCCGACGTCCCGATGTACGAGGTCGCCCGGCGCGCGGGCGTCGGGCAGGCGACGCTGTATCGCAACTTTCCCGATCGTCGAGACCTGGCTGCTGCCCTCCTGCTCGAGGAGATGAAGCACACCGAGCAGCTCGCGGCCGACCACGCGGGGGATCCCGACGCATTCTTCGTGCTGCTTCGAAACGTCGTCGAGACCATCGCCCGTTTTCATGCGCTGGGCGAGCTCGCTCGAGAGGACGCGTGCCTGGGGTCGGCGCTCAATTTGCGCAGGCAGCGCCTCCGTGAGCTGCTGAAGGAACCCCTCCGCGACGCCAAAGCCGCCGGAACGATCCGCTGCGACCTGACCATTGATGACGTCTTCCTGGTCGTGCTGATGGTCCGCGGCGCGGTCGACGCAGCAGACGGTCCGGCCGGGCGCGCGGCTGTAGCCGGCCGCGCGCTTGCGCTTCTGCTCGAAGGCCTGACGCCGTCGCGAGCCGTCCAACAGGTGCCGTAGCCCGGCGCAGGACACACGCCGACGGCCCTTTCCGTCGGAGTTTCGGACACAGCTCTCCGGAAGAGTAAGATGCGGATAAGAATGTCCGTTACTACTCTTGTTGGAGGTAACCATGACGCACATGCGTTACTGGGCACTGACGTTCGCCGTCGCTATCGGCGGCGCGTTCATCGCGATTGAGCGGTTCGCCTTCGCTCCCACGAACGCGATATGGATCGCGTTCGCAGTGGCGGCCGGTGCGGTCGTCTTCTCCCTCGCAGCGACTCTCGTCGCGCTCCTGCGCGACAACCAGGCGTTCGCCGGCCTGAGCGCGATCAGCGCACTCGTGGCCGCCTGGACTCTCATCGCGACGCGTACGTTCACAGCGCCAACCGCTCTGTGGCTGGCGTTCGCCGGCGGCGCGGCGTTGCTGGCGCTGTCACTGCGGGCGCTCGCCCTGCACGAGGCGACGGTCGAGCGGGTCGTGCACCGGCTCGACGTCAACGGGTTCGGTGAGCCCCGAGCGATTCGGCGGCGCGGCATCGAGATCAGCGGCACCATGCGCTCGTGGCTTCACTGGCTCGGCCACACCGGTCTGGGCCTCGCGGGTGCGTTCGTCGTGGCCAGCACGTTCATCTGGCCGCACGCCACGTCCGAACTATCACCCCGCTGGCTCGCGTTCGCGGTCGGGGTTGTGGCCGCTGTGATCGGTCTCGCCCTGCTGCTGGACGGCTTCGTGGACATTGGGCGTACGAACCTGACCACCTCGCGGGCGGTCGAGATCGCGCTCACCGCCATCGCCGTGGCCGTGGCGGGGGTCCTGATCGTCCTGACCGCAGCGCACGGCGTCGACAACCTGCGCTGGTGGATGTTCGGCCTCGGAGCCGTCCTCGCCGGCGACGCACTGCTGGCGTCGACCGTGCACGAGCTCTCCAGCGAGCGGGTCCGCCACGAACTCGAGGTCGCAGGATCAACGGCCGGCGACCTCGTCGCCGCGGCCGGCTAAACCCGACGCGGAAACGGGAGGGGCGGTTCAGCGCCGCCCCTCCCGTGAAGCGCGTCAACGGGCGGGCGCAGCAGTCGCAGGCATCCCAGCTCGGGCGCGCCGGGCTTGTCAGCGTTGAGCGG